>DATNKA010000736.1:0-23833 GCA_035603655.1 Candidatus Acidiferrales bacterium
TTCGTTCATGCCAAAAATCACAACCGCTGCGGCACGGCACGAGCGACGACAAGATCGCCAGCGACATGAAGGGCACCGACGTCTTTCAGCAATTCCATTCTCCGGGCACCGCAGCGGACGGCCCGAAGGCCCAGAACGAAAGCAAGGAGTGAAGTATGGCCAGCGCACCTGTTCTGACAGAACCATCGCGCGAGCAAGCGTACCAGCCGCGGAGCGCCGTAACTCCGCAGCCGGTCGGCGAGAAGGAACGCATCGTCAGCATCGACGTGCTGCGCGGCTTCGCGCTGCTCGGCATTCTGCCGATGAACATCCAGTATTTCTCGATGATCAGCGCAGCTTATTCGAATCCCACCGCGTACGGAAATATGACCGGCGCGAACTACTGGGTGTGGCTGCTGTGTCACGTTTTTGCGGATCAGAAGTTCATGACGATCTTCTCGATGCTGTTCGGCGTCGGCATCCTTCTGATAACCAGCCGGATTGAGGCCGCCGGCAGCTCCTCATCTGGTCTGCATTACCGGCGCATGGGATGGCTGATCGCCTTCGGCCTGGCACATGCGTATCTGCTGTGGAGCGGAGACATCCTGGTCACTTATGGATTGTGCGGACTGATCGTCTATCTCTTCCGCAAACTGCGGCCCCGCACCCTTCTTGTGGTCGGTCTAGTCGCGATTTCCGTTGCTCCCGCCGTTTTGACCGGCTATGGTGTCCGGGCGCAGCATTGGAGTGCGCAGCAAGTACAAATCGCGACCGAAGATTTATGGAAGCCCACGCCCGCCGAAGTGGCGAACGAAATCAAGGCTTACCGGGGGACATGGCGGGATCAGATGAAGTTTCGCGTACCCGACTCGGTGCAGATGGAGATCACGTTTTTTGCGGGCTTCACTTTTTGGCGGGTCACGGGACTGATGCTCGTGGGCATGGCACTGTTCCAGCTGCGATTTTTCACGGCGAAGCGCCCGGCAGCCCAGTATTGGGCGATGATTGCCGTAGCCGCGTGCGTTGGCATACCCGTCACCCTCTACGGCACCCACCGTGATTTCGCGAACGGTTGGGATTTCCGCTATTCGTTCTTCTATGGCGCACAATTCAACTATTGGGCGAGCATCCTAGTCAGTCTGGGATGGGTGGGCGTCATGATACTCGCGTCCCGTGCGGCGCCGCTATTAGCCATTACGCGCCGGCTGGCGGCCGTGGGTCGCATGGCCTTCACGAACTACATCATGCACACGGTGCTCTGCACCACGATTTTTTACGGGCACGGCTTCGGCTTGTTCTCCAAAGTCGAACGCATCTGGCAGTTCTCGATCGTGGTCGCGATATGGGCGATGCAACTGGCCCTCTCGCCGGTCTGGCTGAAGCATTTTCTGTTTGGTCCGCTGGAGTGGCTGTGGCGATCTCTGACTTACTGGCAATGGGAGCCGTTCCGCCGGCACACGTCGCCGGTCGGCGATGCCCAGCCTGTGCTGATGAAAAGGAGTTTCTTATGACGCTTCCGATTTCACATCCGAGAGCCCGCACTCGCCTTGCCTTCGCACTGTTGTGCGCCGCCACGATGTTAGGCCAAACAGCAGTTGCGCAAGCCGCCGGCGATCCACCGCAGAGCCAGAGTGCGGAGAAAAGCCGCATCGCCTTGGCGCACGCCTTGCCGCACCTGGATGGCGATCACGTTAAGGTCACGATCGTTGAGGTTACCTACGGCCCCGGCGCGTCTTCTCCCCCCCACAGTCATCCTTGCCCGGTCATCGGATACGTCATGGCGGGAGCGCTTCGGACCCAGGTTAAAGGCGAGCCAGAAGCGATCTATAAAGGGGGCCAGACTTTCTACGAAGCTCCCAACGGCGTTCACCAGGTCTCGGCCAACGCGAGCACGAAGAGACCGGTCAAGTTCCTGGCGTATTTTGTCTGTGACCACGATACGAAGCTTAGCATCGCGCCGCCTGAAAACGCGGGCTCGGGAGGAAAGTAATCATGAACAATGCACCCTCGACTGACGCAAGTGTCATCTCTCATTCGGTCCAAAAAGGCGCGTGCACGGTAACTCTGGTGGGCGTGGCGACTCTTTATGCTCGGATTGCGCTAGGCGCCGCATTCCTCTCGGCCGTCGCCGACCGCTTCGGCCTCTGGGGAAAATATGGCGGTTGGGGAAATTTTGCCAAATTCACGGAGTACACCGGCCAGGTGAATTCCTTCATGCCGGCCTTCATGATCCCATTTCTGGCGTGGGCGGCTACTGCCGCGGAACTGACACTGGGAATCGCGCTGATTGTTGGAATCTGGCCGCGCTGGGTCGCCTTCGGCGCAACCACTTTGCTTCTTCTTTTCGGTTCGGCGATGGCAATCTCGTTCGGCATCAAGTCTCCGCTGGATTACTCGGTTTTTTCCGCTTCCGCAGCCGCGCTCTTACTGGCATCTCGCCAGTCAGAGCCCGATATCCAGTTCTAAGATCGGGTTTGAGGAGGTCTTCATGGCAGAAAGCGCAAGGATCGCGTTCCCTTCATCTGCGGCAGTTGCAGAAATATCTTCCGTCCAGGCAAGCGCGGTGCCGTGGTATGTCTGGTCATCGGCGCTGGCCGTAACCTCAACCACCGTCGGCCTTTACTGGGACATCTCCTGGCACATCGGCATTGGCCGCGACACATTCTGGACGCCCGCGCATCTTGCCATTCAATTCGGGGCGGTGCTTACCGGGCTCTGCTGTGCTTACTTGATTCTGCATACCACGTTCTCACGCGATAGTGCCGCCGCCCGAGGCCACGCCGTGAAGATTTGGGGATTCCGCGGGCCGCTCGGCGCATTTATCGCTGCCTGGGGCGGCTTTTGCATGCTCACCTCAGCGCCTTTCGATAACTGGTGGCACAACTCGTTCGGACTCGATGTCGTCATTCTCAGCCCGCCGCACGTCGTGCTCATCATCGGAATTTTTGTGATGGGGCTCGGTGGACTGATCCTGACCTCCGGTCAGCTGAACCAGTCACCGGAAGAGAATCGCCGCAAACTTGACCGCCTGCTTCTCTATAACGGTTCGCTGTTGCTATGCCTGCTGTTCATGCTTGGCCTGGAGTACATCAGCGATCAAACCTTAATGCACAGCGCGATCTACTATCGCGTCCTTGGCATGATTGCCCCGGTTGTGCTGGTTGGCATCGGCCGGGCTTCGGGGCGCCGCTGGGCCGCTACTACAGTGGCTGCGACCTACACAGCCTTGTGGCTCGCGGGAAATTGGATCTTCCCGCTGTTTCCTGCGCAGGCCAAGCTGGGCCCAGTCTTCACGCCGATTACGCATATGGTCCCGCTAGGCTTTCCGGTACTCGTGCTTCCCGGTGCGATGGCGCTGGATTTCGTTTTCCATCGATTTGCCGGCCACGGCGACACCTGGAAGGCGCTGGTAGGCAGCGGGGCATTCATGGCTGCCAGTCTGGCCACGATTTGGCCTTGCGCTTACTTCCTGATCTCTCCTTACGCACGCAACTGGGTTTTCGCCATGAACGAATTCAGTTACGACACGCCGCCTTCGCAATATCACCTGGCGTGGATGTTTCGCGCCTACGAGCAGTCACGCGTTGAATTTTGGGTGGGCATGCTCATCGCGCTGGTAGCGACGGTTCTTTCCACCCGCATTGGCATGCTGTGGGGAGACTGGATGCAGAGGATTCGCCGCTAGCCATCGGCGTCGCAGCCCCGCCCGGACAGCGGCGCTATGCTGAGCCAAGTCCAACATGAGGTTTTCTATGCGAGCTTTTCGACTAGCCATTCTGGTGCTGCTGCTGAGCAATTTCGCCCTAGCCCACGTAGGTAGCCCCGACGTTTATTTCGAAGGTGCTGCCGGACCTTACCATCTATTGGTCACGGTCAATCCGCCACCCATGGTTCCCGGCATCGCGCAGGTGCAGGTGCGCGTCACCTCGGGCACGGTAAGCAGCATCAGCATCGCGCCCGTGTATGTGAATGGCAAAGATCAGGGCCTGCCACCTGCAGCGGACGCACTGCAACCATCCCTAACCGATCCGCAATGGTTCATCGGCAAAGTCTGGATGATGGAGTCGGGCTCGTGGGAAGTGCGCGTCGAAGCTACGGGTGCGCAGGGTACAGGAAAGCTGGCAATCCCGGTTCCCGTGTACGCGCGCCGCACGCTGCCGATGGAAAAATCCCTAGGCTCCCTACTGGTTGGACTCATGTTGTTTCTGTCGGTCGGCATCGTCGCGATAGCGGGCGCAGCCGCGCGCGAAGGAGGACTGGCGGCGTCGACGACGCCTTCCGCACGCAACCGCCGGCTTGGGCGCATCGCGATGGCAGTCGCTGCAGTGGCGGTGGTCGCGATGCTTGCGCTGGGCAACTGGTGGTGGAACGTGCAGGCTGCCGATCTGAAGCAAAACACGATTTACAGCGCGCCGCCGCTGGGCGTGTCGCTCAGTCGTGCAAAAGACGGAAGCGGCCAACTCAGCCTGCGCATGGAAGAAGATTCCTGGCATAAGCTCCGCAAAGAGCAATGGTCGATGGGCCTGATTCCCGATCACGGTCACCTGATGCATGCCTTTCTGCTGCGGATTCCGGAGATGGACCGCTTCTACCATCTGCATCCCGAGCAGCAGAGCGATGGATCGTTTACGCTGAAACTGCCGGCCCTCGATGCCGGAAGATACAAGATCTTTGCCGATATCGTGCGCGGCAGCGGATTTCCCGAAACGCTCGTCAGCGAAATCGAGTCGCCGGATGTAAAGGGTGGACCGTTGTCCGGTGACGACTCGGGTGTGAGCGCGGCGGCGTTTTCGTCCTCCCGCCAGGGCATCAACGTGGCTCAGCTTTCCGATGGTTCACGCATGGTCTGGGAACCAGAGGGTGCTCTGAAGGCCGGGCAGGTGGCCTGGCTGCGCTTCCGCGTGGAAGATGCCGGGCAACATCCGGTGCACGATCTGGAACCCTACATGGGCATGGCCGGACACGCGGAGTTCGTGCGCTCGGACTTGTCGGTTTTCGCTCACATCCACCCTGCGGGATCGGTTCCGATGGCCTCGCTCATGATTGTGCAGAAGGACTTTCGATCGGCAGCGGATCGTACCTCGACGGCGAAGAATTCCACAGACCAGAATTCGATGGCCGGCATGTCGATGACCTCGATGGGTCCGGCGTCGATGAATCAAAGCTCGCCGAGCGATGGGTTAAAGCAGTCGCTCCCCGCCGAAGTGTCGTTTCCCTATGGATTCCCGCAGCCCGGCGACTATCGGCTGTTTGTTCAGGTCAAGCGTCGTGGGAGAGTTGAAACGGGGGTCTTCGACGCACACGTCGGGGTTGAGTAGCTGGCGTCATCCTGAAGCCCGCGTCTTCCGCAGCCAGGTTGATGCTGCACGTTGACAACCCCGATCTCTACCGCCCTGCGCGAGGCAAGCGGAGGCCTCCGGGTTGCGCAGATTCGCCTTTTGGAGGAAATCGAAGCGGCGAATATCGCGGGCCGGCGATTGAATATGCTGCTGTTGACCCTCTTTGGGTTTGCCGGGCTTCTCCTGACGGCGATCGGCGTATAGGCCGTGATGCCCTACTCGGTTCAACAGCCCACACAGGAACTTGGCGTCCGCATGGCGCTCGGCCCACAGGCCTCGAATCTTCGCAACCTGGTCATGCGCCAGGGGATGACGCTCACTCTCATCCGCGTACTCGTCGGTACTGGCGGCGCCTTCTGGCTCACGCACCTTCTTGCTGACTTCCTCTTCGCTGGTGCTGAGTGTCGTCGTCCTATTCTCTATTTGGATGCCTGCAACCAGGGCTTCTCGAGTCAATGCAATGGCTGCGCGGCGAATCGAAAGAGCGTTCTCAGACAATATGTGGACACGGGACGAAAGGTACTGCGCTGAGCGAGATTTCGGGAGTATTACGAGCAAGCCGGAAGTTGACGGGCCATTGACGGTCGCCGGACTGCCGAGAGCATCTCCGGCGCCGTGCAGGCTAACGGAGTTACTTCGCCAACGTTCTAGCCAGCATTTTCACAACTTTTTACGCCTTTTTACGGCTGTTTGACACCTACTCTGTCTGGAGCGAACTATGTTGGTTGCGGGCTGATCCAAGAAGACGAGTAAACGCCCGGATCAGGAGTCCGGGATGAAGATGAAAGCGAAACAACCCAGAAGCGCACGCAGCCGGTTGATACTGACGATGGAATTGGCTGTAATCTTGCCTGCTGCCACCCTGGTCCTGCTGAGTGCCAGACACTTGCAAACCATCCAGCGTGATCGCGCGGTTGAAGCGGCCATCCAGCGCGACTTCAGTCAGGTTCTGGCCATCTCCGAAAAACAGATCAATCACAAAGCATACGAACTGATGGACGATGTTCGCAACGAATTTCCAGTGCCTGGTGAGGCCTGCAGTGAGACCCTGGATAGAATTCTCGGCGCTCATCCCTATGTTGCCCATTTGATGCTCTACGATCCCGAGCATGGATTCGTTATGCGTTCGCGGCCTGACCAGCTCAAGAATGATCCGGGTTTTCGGGATGAAGCCGAGCACATGTCCAAGATGATGGAGGGTTGGTGGAAACTGGAGTATGACGATTTCTCGAAGAAGCTGTCGAAAATGGATGAGAAGGGAACGCCTTATTACTTCGATGGAGAGTGGATGCCGCGTGGCGATAAGCATGTCTATACGTCCACCGCGATTTTCCTAAGGAGAGACAAAGAGACGGGAAAAGCCGCCATCGCCGCCATCTCCTTTGACGGGGACTACCTGCGTGATCAATTTTTCCCGCAGACTCTCGACCAGGTTATGAGCCGCAATGTGGCCGAAGAGCAAACCGATAAGAATGCGGTGATCATGGTTCGCTCTAAGAGTGACTCCACTCCCATTGCCTACTGCACAGGGTGGGACGGCGGCAATGCCGAGGTGGAGCGCAACATGGAGAGCGTATTCCCAGGCTTGGTCCTCGGCATGAAGTTGCGTGGTACTACTCTGGCGGCCATGGGGCAGCATTTCATGCACACCAGTGTTTTGACGCTGGGCGGACTCTCGTTCCTTTTGGCCGGCGGAATTTACCTTACCTATCGCAACGTGAGCAAAGAAATGGCGCTGGCCCGGCTGAAGTCGGATTTCGTCTCCAATGTCTCGCACGAATTGCGCACGCCGCTCTCGCTGATTCGGTTGTACGCCGAGACCCTGGAATTAGGCCGACTGACCAGCCCGGAGAAGCACCAGGAGTATTACTGCATCATTCGCAAAGAGAGTGAGCGTTTGACCGCGCTGATCAATAACATCCTTGATTTTTCGCGCATCGAGGCCGGCCGCAAAGAATATGACTTCCGCGAGACCGACATGCGCGAACTGGTGCGCAACACGCTGGAGTCCTACCGTTATCAGATTGAGCAGCACGGCTTCACCTTGGAAGAGAAGATCGGTGACGTGCCCCCGTTGCGGGTGGATCGCGAAGCGATGGCCCGCTCACTGGTCAATCTGGTCAACAACGCGCTCAAATACTCGCAAGACCGCAAGTATATTGAAGTGAACCTGTATCGGGAGAACGGATCGGTGAAGCTGGAAGTCATTGATCACGGGATTGGCATACCGCCTCACGAACAGAGCAAGATTTTTGAGAAGTTCTATCGCGTTGGTGATCCGCTGGTCCACAACACCAAGGGGAGCGGGCTAGGGCTTTCACTGGTGCAGCATATTGCGAAGGCGCACGGTGGAGATGTGGTGGTGGACAGCGCGCCCGGCGCAGGCAGCAAATTCACAATTAGCCTTCCGGTGAATCCGGCAGAGAACAACGGCACAGCAGCTTGGGCATGAAGTCTGCTGAGGAGGAAGTCGCAGTGGCATCCATTCATGGCATAGCTAAGCTTCAAGTCGGAAAAAACAAATCGGGAGAACCTGATATGGCCAGAATCCTGATCGTCGAGGACGAACCCAACATGGTGGCAGGTCTGCGTGACAACTTCGAGTTCGAAGGCTATCAGGTGATCACCGCGCCCGATGGCGTCGCCGGATTGGAGCGCGCGCTGAGCGAGGCTCCGGACTTAGTCATTCTCGATGTCATGATGCCGCGAATGAGCGGTCTGGATGTTTCCAAGCAGCTAAAGAGCAAGCGGCCCTCGATCCCGATCATTATGTTGACCGCGCGCGGACAGGAAATAGACAAGGTCGTCGGACTTGAACTGGGCGCCGACGACTACGTAACCAAGCCGTTTTCCATTCGCGAGCTGCTTGCCCGCGTCAAGGCCGTGCTGCGGCGCGCACGGCCTGTCCCAAAAGAACAGGAATGCGTCTCATTTGGCGATGTGGAGGTAAATCTGCGCAGTTGCCAAGTCGCGCGCGGCGGCAAACCCCTGGATTTCTCGTCGAAGGAGTTCGAGCTACTGAAGTACTTCCTTTGCCACCAGGGGGAAACCCTGAGCCGGGATCGCCTGCTCGAGGAAGTCTGGGGTTATGACCGTTTTCCCACCACGCGCACGGTGGATGCGCACATCGTCCATCTACGGCAAAAGATCGAGCCCAAGCCAGAAGAGCCTCGCTTCATTCTCACGGTGCACGGCACTGGTTACAAGTTTGTAAGTTGATCAAGCATGCTATTTGGAGATCACTTGTCGAGCGTTGCACAAATTCGCAGGCGGTATCAAAACACGAAGAGGACTGACGTCGCGGCAACGACTCGAACGGCCGGCCGACCTCGCCACCGTGCACTCGAAGATCAGCTTGCTAGCTTAAAGCGCGAGCACGACGATCTTCGCCGCGCCATATACGAGGCTGCCCAGGTGCAGCGAAGACTCTGCGGTCCGCGTCATCTTCGCGCCGGTTCTTATGAGTTCGCCAGCGAGATCTTCCCAGTGCGTCATCTCTCCGGCGACTTCATCACCCTAATGCAGATCGAAGGCGACCTTGTCTTTGCGATCGGTGACATCGCCGGCAAAGGTCTCATGGCAGCGATGTGGTTTACCGATATCATCGGAATGATTCGCCGGCAAATGACTACGGTCGGCGACCCCGCGGCTGCTCTATCCGCTGTCAATCGCGATCTGCTGCTCACCGGTCTCGAAGTCCCTTTGGCCACGCTGTTCCTGGCCCGCGTCAATCTGGAAAGCGGCGAGCTTACCTATTGCAACGCGGGGCATCCTCCCGCCCTGCTGCTCCGGGAAAACAGTGGAGTCGAGGAGCTTCGCGCCGGTGGACCGGTTCTAGGAGCGCTTTCCGCGGCCTCGTTCGCGAACGGTAGCGAGCGACTTTGCCCTGGCGATACGCTGCTTGCTTACTCCGACGGAATAGCCGAGTGCAGCAATGAATCTGGGGTTGAATTCGGAGCCAAAGGCTTGCTGAATGCGGCGCGGACATTTTCAGGTTGTAAGCCGAGCGGCATGCTCTTTTCTGTGCTGGCTGCCGTCGAGGACTTCGCGGGAAACCAGCGTCGCGAAGACGATGTCGCGTTGGTCGTGTTGCACCGATTCGGCAGCTGTAAAAAATATTGATCGGACACCTGCTTGTCTGAAGCGAACCAACTCCGCCGCATTGCTGACCACGTAAATGACGGCGCTGTATTGTCAGCTGTACCTCCGGCCGGAGAAAACCGCTCCAGTCGCGTAGATGACGCGCAGCTGATTCGGGCAGCGCAGCAGGGCAGTGCCGCAGCTTTCGAGCAACTCGTCCAGCGATATGACGGGGCGGTCCTCCGCCTCACTCTTCATCTAACCGGCTCTGAGCAGGATGCCCAGGACATTTATCAGGAAGCGTTCCTGCACGCCTATACACATTTGAATCGGTTTCGTTTCGAGTGCTCGTTTTATACTTGGGTCTATCGCATCGCCACGAATCTCTGCCTCGATTATCTTCGGCGTAAGCGCACTCGAAGCCGCGAATTGACCACTACAATCTGCCCAGACGGAGAGGAACGGGAAATCCTCGACCGAATACCCGATCAGAGCGCGGGCGCGAGTCCGGAGCGCAATCTCGCGGGCCGCATACTTCGGGAGCACATCGTTCGTGCCCTGAGCCAGCTCACACCACGCGAGCGTATGGTTTTCGAACTAAAGCACTATCACGGCTTAAAGCTGAGAACTGTGGCCGGAATTCTCAAGACCACCGAAGGCACCGTCAAGAACACACTTTTTCGCGCCACCCATAAGCTCCGCTTACAACTGCGCGATAACCTTCACATTTGAGCGCGTCTCTGCCGTGAACTTCGGGACTCTCTGAATAGGTAAGGTTCTGACCGCGCAAGTCTAGTACACCTCAGCAATGGTGGTGATGGCCGGAAACAATTTGCGCTGGCACGGCTGACCACTGCATGACGAAGGTTTCGCCACGCATCAGCTCAAGCACAAAAACCGGAACCTTCACGAAGATGATGACAGCGGCAACCAGGGGAACGCGTGCCGGGCGTCGGGATGCGTCGCCGAACCATGCCTCCCACGCCGTCTTCCTCGATTCAGTTCGGCCCGAGCCAGGTCTCCGCGGGCACGCCCGCCCCCAAGGCGTCGCATGCTTGCAGCGTCGCTGAGCCAGTTCTCCGGCAGATGTCGCCGCGGCCCACTAAGCAGCCAACTTCGTCTCGATTGTGTCCGTTCGCTGGCGCACCGCCAACGACAGCATCACCCGCGTCACGCCACTGATGATCATGCTCACGCCGACCAGCGTGCCTATCGCCCACGCCGAACTCGACGGCCATTGCGCGTAGATCATCAGCCCCAGTAACAGGGTAATGATCCCGTCAATCAAAACCCAACTCGATCCTCGCAGGGAGCGTGCCCTGAAAAACAAAACTATGTTCAAGATGCCCTCCACCAGAAAGAGCGATGCCAGTACCAAAGTGAGCGACGCCACACCCACGGCGGGACGAGCAATCAGGTAAACGCCAAAGCAGACATAAGCGAGCCCTACCAGCATTCTCCAGATCAGACTGCCTGCTTCGCGTTTGTGAAAAGCGACTGTCAAGTGGACCACACCTGCTAAAACGACGAGCCAGGCAATGACCACGTTGACTGCGACGGCAGCGATAAACGGCGATCCCACCGCCAGCATGCCCAGGATGATGAGCGAAACGCCCCACAGGATGGACAATGTCGAAGCCTGCCGCACAACGCCAGACGGATTTTGCCGCGCCATAGAGACCTCCTCAAAAAACGGACGGATAGCTATCCTACGGAGGGAGTCTATCTTAAAGAAATACTGCAGCGCTACCACGGAGCTCCATGATTCACTCTCTTAGAGCTGGTGGGAAATAGAACCCAATTAACAGCCGGATGAATGCCCACCGGAGGAATCCCGAACGCTGGGGTCTAAAGGCTCTTGTAGTTTTCCGCCCCTGTACAAGCTTCGAAACTTCGCCTAACACTCGCGAGCCGAAAAAGCAGCGGCGGGCGGCCGAGACCGCCCACCGGCTGGAACGACTGGGAGAAGCGGCCCTCTAGAAATTCGCCCAGCTTCGCTGTCGCTTTGAATTGTGGGGCGGGATACAGTTCCTTGAATGCCGAAGTGAATGCGTGCGAGAGGCTGCAGATCGTTCTCGGCCGGAATTCCTCGGAGGTCGGCTCGAAGTGAAGGTCATGCACCGGGCGGGCAAGGTGTTTGGGAGCTTCGAGCTTGCACTCCACAAATGCTTCGTAGATGACCACCTTGGCGGTGACATCTGTCAATTCACTTTTCTGCCAAGCCTCCACTTGCCTTCGCATCGTTTCGAACTTTTCTCTGCATTCGATCAACACTAACCGAAATGCTGTCGATGAGCGAGAACGACTTCGAATGTTTCGCGAGGACCGGCGAGAACATGCCTGCAACAATCTCTCTCCGAGTTCTGCGTACCCTGAGGTTCCTGGTTCAGCTTGGTCGAAATCGCATTCGGAGGATTCTCGCTCTCGAGGTGATGCGATGCCACGTTTGACCAAACGATAGGATGGCCGGTTACAATGCGAGACGGACACCCGGGAATTGCGGCCCAGCAAATTGAAGTTGGAACTCATCGCAAGATCGAGGTTTTCTACATGCAAATCTGTTCATTCTTGCCGTCGGCTACTGAAATTTTATATGCGCTGGGCTTGGAAGACTCCATTGCCGGTGTAACATTCGAATGCGATTTTCCTCTCGACGCTGCGAGGAAGACTGTCGTGGTGAACACCAACCTTGCCCACGATCTGACGTCGTCGGAAATTGACCGCGACGTAAGCCAGTATTCCTCTCACGGGGACAGCCTGTATCGAGTCGATATCCAAAAGCTGGAAGCAATCAAACCGGACCTTATTGTCACGCAGGAGTTATGCGACGTGTGTGCCATCAGCACATCGTATGTGGCAAAGGCGGTTCACCAATTGTCTTCCAAACCGCAGGTGCTTTCGCTGACACCACATACCCTGGACGATGTGCTGGAAGACATTTTGCAGGTTGGCGTGGCTACCGCTCGCAATGCCGAGGCTCACACGCTGGTGTCGTCGCTGCGGCAGCGGATGGCTAAAGTTCGCGAGATGACCAAACTCCAGAGACCGATCGTAGTTTGCCTAGAATGGCTCTCACCGCCTTTCAATGGAGGTCACTGGATCCCCCAGATGATTGACTTGGCGGGCGGTGTGGATCCACTTGGCAAGCTGGGGAAAGACAGTTACCGCATGGACTGGGATCAGGTTTTGCGCGTCGACCCCGATGTAGTCCTGGTCATGCCTTGCGGTCACAATCTGGAGAGGTCGGTGGCGGAATACCGTGCCACTCAATTTCCCAGAGGTTGGAAACAAGTTAAGGCCGTACGCAACGGCAGGGTATATGCAGTGAACGCAAGCGCGTACTTTTCTCGCCCGGGACCGCGCTTGGTTACCGGACTCGAGATTATGCACTCGCTGCTGCAGGACGACCGGCCGCAAGAACTGCTAGGAAATAGTTGGAGCCGCCTGTAGCTCGCCGCCATTTGTCGGAGTGAAAACCCGAGCCGTGTGAGGTGCTGCTCCGGAGCGCATTCACGCGTATGTTGACGTTTCTTTTCCGTCGCGGTATAAATCACAGAGTCTGGTATTTGGGAAGGCGGTTAGAGTCCGCCACTGCCCCGCAACTGTATTCGCTGAGAACTGAGCAACTACGCCACTGGAGAAAGTTCTGGGAAGGCTGCTCAGCTTCGACGAAGCGTAAGTCAGGAGACCGGCCAGACGCTGACCCGAGGCGTATTCGACTTCGATGGGAGAGTCGGAGAGCGTTCTGACGATTGATCCTCAAACCGCGTCTGAAAGCAGCCTGTAGAATCCCGCTCGCGTCTGGGCCATTTCTATGTCCCCGGTGAGCATGCCGGACCGATCTCGAAAAGCCATTACGTTAGTGCTGGGGGGTGTGCGAAGCGGCAAGAGCCGATACGTGCAGACCCTCGCCGCAGGCGTTTCGCCCGTGGCGTTTGTCGCAACTGCCCGGCCGTCAGACTCAGACGAAGAGATGCGCCTGAAAATCGAACGGCATAGAACCGAACGTCCCCCGGAGTGGCACACGATCGAGGAGCCGCTGCATATCGACCGAGTGCTGGTGCAAGAGGGCTCCAATTACCGGATGCTGCTGGTCGATTGTTTAACGCTTTACGCCGCGAATCTCCTCGATGCTGAGCGCGGGAATCTGATCGCCGTTGAGGAGCGACTGCAGTGTCTCTACGCAGCCCTGCGCTCGGTGCCTTGTTCGGTCGCGCTGGTCTCGAATGAAGTGGGCAGCGGCATTGTTCCTGTGTCTCCCGAGGGGCGCAAGTATCGTGATCTGCTGGGAGAAATCAATCAGCGAGTCGCGAGCGCCGCGGAAAACGTCTTGCTCATGGTTGCCGGACTTCCCCTTGCACTTAAAGGAACTGCCGAGGTGCGCCCGTGAATGCATTGGTGGTGGCGGGCACGGCCAGCGGTGCAGGCAAGACTACGGTGGCTCTTGCCATCATCGCGGCGCTTCGGTCGCGCGGTTTGACGGTGCAGCCCTTCAAGTGTGGCCCAGACTTCATCGATGGCGGCCATCTTGCGGCTGCGGCGAGCCGTCCCGTGCGCAATCTCGATACCTGGATGCTCGACGCCGAAGCCAATCGCGAGATTTTCTCCCGGTCCGCGAGTTGCGATGTTGCCGTAGTCGAAGGGATGATGGGGCTTTTCGACGGTGTAACCGGAAGTTCGGAGGAAGGCAGCACCGCCGAGATGGCCAAACTGCTGGGTCTGCCTGTCGTTCTGGTTGTGGATGCGGGGAACAGCGCGCGAAGCATTGCGGCTGTCATTCGAGGCTTCGAGACCTTCGACTCGGAGCTGGGTTTTGCCGGCATTGTGTTGAATCGGGTGGCCGGCGATGCGCACTTTCGCATGCTGGAATTGGCGATCCGCCAATCGTCCCTGGTTCCTGTGCTCGGCTGGCTACCGGTAGAGGCAGACGCAGCAATTCCCGAACGACACCTGGGGTTACACACCGCTGCAGAAGGAATTGGTGCCGGCCTCTCCACTCTCACGCGATTGGGGAGCCGTCTCGACCTCGAGCAAGTGCTGAATGCGACGGTCTACAAGCAAGGCTTTGCGACCGCACCCATAAGCACTGCTGAACCCAAGTACAGGGGCGTCCGTGTAGGGGTCGCTCGCGATCGAGCGTTTTCGTTCTACTACCAGGACAATCTCGATCTCCTCCGGGAAAATGGCGCGTTGATCGTGGACTTCAGTCCGATCAAAGATTCCGTGTTGCCTGAGAACCTTCATGCTCTCTACTTCGGCGGGGGATATCCCGAGCTGTACGCGTCTGAACTCAGCCGGAATGGCCGCCTGCTCCAGCAGATCCGTGATTTCGCGAAAGCGAACAAGCCAATTTATGCCGAATGTGGCGGGCTGATGTACTTGGCTGAAAAACTGACCGTGATCGAAGGACACAGTTATTCCATGGCAGGCGTGCTTCCTGTCGCTATCGAGATGACCAAGTCGTTAGTTCATTTCGGATACGTGGATGTAGAGTTCGCGCACAATTGTTTGCTTGGGAAGAAAGGAACCCACGTGCGCGGTCACAGTTTTCATTGCTCCCGCATCGTCGCTCACGATTCTTTGGGTTGTGTCTATCGCGTTCATTATTCGCTTTCCGGCCGAAGGGAGCAGGAAGGTTTCGTGTGCGGTGGCGTGCTCGGAACTTACATCCATTTGCATTTCCGCTCCAATCCAGCTCTAGTCTCATCGTTTTTGGAGCAGGCTGGTTCGGCGCGGACTTCTGTGGAGGTGCAATGAGCCTGGGAATCAAACTCGGCGCCATTCTACTGCTGACTTCAATTACGGTACCGTGCTTCGCCAGCCGGACCGGGAAAGACGAACTGGGACGCTCGGTCGATGTCCCGGATCATCCGCATCGAGTGGTTTGTCTGGTCCCGAGTGTAGTGGACATTGTGTATTCGCTGGGCGCCGGAGAGTACGTTGTTGCCATCAGCGATTTCACAAAATACCCGAAAGAGGCTCTTCAGAAGCCGAGCATCGGACTTCCCCTCAATCCCTCAATGGAGACCATTCTTGCCTTGCACCCGGACCTCGTCCTGGGTAGCGGCGACATGAATACACTGGAGTCCACAGGCCACCTGCAGCGTCTCGGCATTCCCGTGTTCATCGTGGATCCCCACGGGATTGAGGGAATCTACGCATCCATTCTCAGACTGGGCTGGGCGCTAAACCGGGAGCCTGACGCCAATACTCTGGTCGCCCGGTTGCGCACGCGAGTGGACGCGGTGAAGGCCCGTGTTTCCGGCAAACCGAAGGTTCGAGTCTTGATGGCGATCTGGTACGACCCGGTGATGACTATCGGCAAGCGTGCGTTCATCAGCGAACTGATCGACGCCGCTGGCGGCCGCTCCGTGACCGATGACATCGCGCAAGAGTGGCCGGAAGTGAGTCTGGAAACCATTGTGACCCGTCAACCGGACGCGCTCCTGCTCATGAGCGGATCGAACAATACGCTTGAAGAATTGAAGACACGTCCTGGTTGGGAACACTTGAAAGCGGTTCGCGAGGGCCGCGTCTATTACACCGACGAGCGGATCCAGTATCCGAGCCCGATCGCATTCGATGTATTGGAGGACTTAGCGAAACAATTTCATCCTTGAGCCTGATCCGTAAGCAATGAGCGCTTGCGATCTGGGACTCTTCGAACAAAAACGAAACGGCAGAATGTTCGGGAAGCGCGGTGAGAATCCGCCACTACCCCGTAACTGTAAACGCCGAGAAACTGGGCAGGCAGGTGACTGCAGCCACTGGGGACTGAATCCCTGGGAAGGTTGTCCAGATTCGTCGAAGCGTGAGTCAGGAGACCGGTTCTGCCGACACCAATTTCCGAGGGGAAAAATGAAATACTTCAGGCAAAACCGGCCATGCGCAAGGCTCCTGCGCTTGCTTCTTCTCTCCAGTGAGTTGGGGTTGGCAGCGCACGCCGCAACGGTTCGCGGGACGGTCGCTGATTCGCTCGGCGCCATCATCCCAAAGGCGCGAGTTGAACTCATGACCAATCAAAAAGTTATGGCTTCGACGAACGCGGACGGCGCAGGAAGATACGAATTCCACGATGTTCCCGCGGGCCGCTACCAAGTCCAGGCCAGCGCTCCGTCGTTCGATTTGACCGCGAGTCAGCGCTTCTATATTGGGGAAGGCGCGAACGCCAATATAGATCTGCTTCTGGCGATCGGGGTAGTGTCCCAAGCCGTCACTGTTACGGCGACAGGCACACCAACTCCGCAGGCTCAAGTAGGCGCATCCATCACCCTGCTTACCGAAGACGACTACGCCGACAAACTGGACGTGCACGAAGCTTTGCGATTGGCACCTGGGGCGCAGATCACGCAGACTGGACAGCGCGGCGGACTGGGCGAGTTGTTCGTGCGCGGCGGCAACAGTGATGCGAACAAGGTCCTCATTGACGGCATCCCCGCGAACGATATAGGCGGCGCGGTCGATTTTGGCGTACTTTCCGCTACGGGAATCAGTCAGATCGAAGTGTTACGCGGACCCAATAGCGCTCTGTACGGGTCTGATGCGCTCGCCGGCGTCGTGGGCATGACTACTCCCCGCGGCATCACGCCTCTGCCCGAGGTCACTTACTCGATTGATGGCGGGAATTTCGGGACGTATCGCCAGCAAGGAATCCTGGGTGGAAGCTATAAGCAGTTCGACTATTTTTCTGACTTTTCCCGTTTTGACACCGCCAATGATATTCCCCGCAGTTCCTTTCACAATGGAACCTATGCCGGGAACTTTGGCTGGACCCCGAAACCGAACACCGAGTTTCGCGCAACCGTCCGGCGCCTGGCGACTGCGGCCGGAGAAGCCAACGCTGTTCAGCTCTTCGGGATCCCCGATGATGCGGGCCAGAAAGATCAACAACTCTTCATCGGAGCTACGTTCCAGCAGCGGACCACTGACCGTTGGCACAACCTGCTGCGTTATGGGGCGCTTCGGTTGCGCTCCCAATTTACGGACTACGCTCCGACGGGGATTCCCTACGATTCACCGATTGTGGGATCAGAGTACATTGGTGCGCCGGTCACGCTTCGCGGAGCAACCGGATACGCGGTAAGCGGACAAGCGATCTTCCAGTTTGTTCAACCGTATCCCAATCAGTTCATAACCAGCACCGATCGTGATTTTGTCTATGCCCAAACGGAATATGAGGTTAAGCCGCAGTTGACAGCGCTGTTCGGATTTCGCTACGAGGCTGAGCGCGGGTCGACCCAACCGAATTTCGGAGTGCCTCCCGCCGATCGTGGAAACTATAGCTACACTTTGCAAGCGGCGGGCTCTCTCGCCAACCGTCTTTACTACACTCTCGGTAGCGGCATTGAGAAAAACGCGGTGTTCGGCGTGGCAGGCACGCCACGAGCCTCGCTTGCCTATTACTTGCTGCGTCCCGATACGTCGAAAGTTTTCAGCGGGACGAAGCTTCGCGCCAATTTCGGCACGGGCATCAAGGAGCCCAGTATCTCCGCTGCCGGCACGTCTCTGTTCAGCCTGCTTCAAACCCTCAGTAATGGGGCGCAACTCATTTCGCAGTTCCACGTTGCTCCCATTGGAGCCGAGCAATCCCGGACATATGACGGCGGCGTTGAGCAGAGCCTTTTCGAGGGGCGGGTGAAATTGGGAATTACCTACTTCCACAATGAGTTCACGCATCTGATTGAATTTGTTCCCACCCAGGGGCTGATCGAGCTTGGGGTCGCGCAATCCATCGCAGCTTCGCTTCTCGCAGGATCCCAATTTGGAGCCACAGTGAACTCCCAGGCGTTCCGCGCCCAGGGAGCAGAGACGGAACTTGAATATCGCATGGGACGCAGCCTCGTCGCTCGTGGCGGATATACGTACCTGGACGCGGTTGTGCAGCGCTCCTTTACCAGCGATGCGCTGGGCCCGAGCTTCAACACCTCTTCGAACTTCGCAACCATCCCCATCGGTGTCTTTTCGCCGCTGATTGGAGCCCGGCCATTTCGGCGCGCGCCGCATAGCGGCTACGTGGCGGTCACCTATCATCATGCCCGCTGGACGGCGTCGTTAACTGGAACCTTTGTGGGCAAGCGCGATGACAGCGATTTCCTCTCCGATAAAGACGGAGGCACAAGCCTGCTGCTGCCGAATCGCAATCTGGACGCGGCCTATCAGAAGGTCGACCTCGGAGGCAGTTACCAGCTAAACCACGCGCTCGGAGCCTACGCCGATCTTCAAAATGTGCTGAGTCAGCACTATGACGAGGCGTTTGGTTATCCGGCGCTTCCCTTCACTTTTCGCACAGGAATCCGCATTACGCTCGGAGGAGAGTCGTGGAAACTGAAATAGCAGAAAAGATCGGATCGAGCTCGTCGCAGCAAGCCGATCTCGGGAGTGGATTCTCCGACCGCGCGTTCCTCATCCTTATTCTCTTAGCCTTGCTGGGGGCGCTTGCTGTTGTGCTGGTGCTCTCGATGGGAATGGGGGCGACCAGGATCGGAGTTCGCGAAGTGCTTGGCTGCTTGCTCAACGGGCATCGCTCCGGGGACACGAATTCCGTGATTCTTTTCGAAATCCGCCTACCTCGCGTGCTTGCATCAGCATTCGTGGGGGCTGCTCTCTCCGTGGCGGGACTTCTGTTCCAGGGGCTTTTCCGAAATCCCATGGCGGATCCGTATGTGATCGGGTCTTCGGGAGGAGCCGCGCTGGGGGCTGGAATTGGACTTTTCCTTCTCCCTCGTTTTTCTTTTCTCGGGTTCGGCGCGACTGCCGCGATGGGATTCGTCGGCTCCGTCGCGACGATCGCGCTGGTATATTGGCTGGCCCGAATTGGTGGCCGGGTGCCCGTGGTAACACTTTTGCTCGCGGGATTCGCGGTGAGCACGATGTTGAGCTATTCCACTTATTTCCTGGTGGTGCTCGACGACAACTTTGGCCTGCGGACGCGAGTTCTTGCCTCCTGGCTTACTGGTGTCATTGCGGTGCCCAGGTGGTCTCAACTCGCGGTCACTGCCGTGATGATCGCCTTCGGCTTGATTTGCTGCCTTCCCCTGGCACGGCGATTGAATACTCTGGCGCTCGGTGACGAGTACGCGCGCCAAGTTGGCGTGCAGGTGGAAAAAACGCACCTGGCCATCATTCTTGCCGGATCACTCATCACCGCCGCCGCCGTGTCATTGGGAGGAGTGATCAGCTTTGTGGGGCTGATCGTTCCACACATGGCAAGGTTGGTCCTGGGCCCAGACCACACTCGGCTCCTGCCCGTTACGGCGGTCGCCGGCTCCATCTTCTTAGTCCTGGGAGACACGCTGGCGCGCACCGTGCTGGCTCCTTCCGAAATTCCGGTTGGGCTTCTGACCGCATTTATCGGCGGCCCATTTTTCCTCTACCTTTTGCGCCGGACCAGACGGGAGTACGCATTGTGACTGCGTTGCTTCAGTTTGTTGACGTGTCATTTTCTTACGAGCAACACTCTATTCTTGCGGATGTCAACTTCTGTATAGAACAGGGCGAATGTGGAGCACTGATAGGTCCAAACGGAATCGGGAAAACCACACTCCTGCGCCTGGCCGCCGGCGTGCTCCCCTGCTCCCACGGCTCGGTTTCACTCGCTGAGCGAAGATTGGACACTCTGCGGTGAGCGGAGGCCGCGCGGCTGGTTGCGCTGGTTCCGCAACGATTCGAAGTACCCTTCGACTTCACGGTGCAACAGATTGTTGAGCAAGGCCGCACACCTTACCTTGGATTCTTTACCGGCTTAAATCGGCACGATCGCCGGGCGGTCGAGCGCGCGCTGGAATTGACCGATGTCATTTACCTCCGGAACCGCATCTTCAACGAACTTAGCGGAGGAGAACGTCAGCGCGTTAAGATCGCTCTCGGATTGGCACAAGAGCCTCGTTTGCTGCTACTTGACGAGCCTACCCAAAGCCTCGACCTCGGCCGCCAACTCGAATTGCTGGATTGCCTGCGCGGGCTCAATGATGAGGGGGTTACGATTCTGGCTGCAATGCACGATCTTCAATTGATTCCCGGCACATTTTCATCCGTTCTGTTGCTCGAACCTGACCACGAAGTGCGCAAAGGCCGTCCGCAGGACGTTTTGCGACCTGACGTTCTGGAAAGGGCCTTCGATTGCCCACCTCGACGCCATCCCCAGTTAGTCGATGAGAAGTTAGCTGGCGAGAATCCAGCTTGGTTGGAGAAAACATCATGACCACCACAGTCACCTCATCCACACTTGCCGAATGCATCGGCGAAATTGTTGCGCCCGACCCAAAATGGCTGAAGCAGGCGCGCGCACATCTCGATAATCTGACCAAACCGCTCGGCAGTCTTGGCCGGCTCGAGGACATTGCCGCTCGATCGGTGGCTATCAGGAAAGGCGACCTTGGCTGGCCGCTGAACAAGGCTGCCTATGTGTTTGCCGCCGATCACGGCATCGTGGCCGAAGGAATCAGTGCATATCCCAAGGAAGTCACCCGCCAGATGGTGCTGAATTTCCTCGAGGAAGGGGCTGCGATCAATGTCTTGGCACGACTGCACCATGCCGATCTGACCATTGTTGATGTCGGTGTGGACGCTGATCTTGGTGCTCTGCCCCGTCTTCTGCAACGAAAAATCCGGTGTGGCACTAAGAACATGCTTCATGAACCTGCCATGACCGAAGATGAAATGCTGGGCGCTTTGCAGGTAGGGCTAGAACTGGCCACCGTCGCTCAGGAGAAACGGCAGACGCTGATCGCGGTGGGCGAGATGGGAATCGGCAACACAACTTCGGCGAGCGTGATAACGGCGACCCTTACGGGACAACCTGCTGCCGCAGTCACAGGCAAGGGCACGGGACTCGATACGGATGCTCATGAGCACAAGATTCGAGTCGTCGATGCCGTTATCCAAAAGCACTTCGGCAAAAACCTTCAGATTTCTGAAACGCAACCGCTGGAGGTTCTGCAGCGCGTAGGGGGACTGGAAATCGCGGCCATGGTTGGATTATTTCTAGGTGCGGCACGATATCAGATTCCTGTCATCACCGATGGCTTTATCTCGACGGCGGCCGCGGCATTGGCATACGCCGTCGAGCCTCGAGTAAGGGAGTATCTGTTCGCCGGACATTGTTCCCAGGAACCCGGCCATCGTTTTTTGCTGGACTATTTGGGACTCGACTCCATTCTCACACTGGACATGCGGTTGGGCGAGTGCACCGGCGCCCTGTTGGCGATGCCCATCATTGAGTCGGCTTTGCGGCTCTACACCGATATGGCAACATTTGCTTCGGCAGGCGTAAGCGGGCCCGGCGTATGAAGCGATGGGTGGAAGAATTGCAGGTTGCTTTCCAATTTCTTACGCGGCTGCCGATCTCGCGCATTGCCTACCACCCCGACTCCTTATCGAGGTCGGCAAAGTTTTTTCCGGTTGTCGGCTTAGTCATCGGCGTCGGTGCTTCTGTCTTACAGCACATCCTGGCGCCTCACCTGCATCGAATGCTCGTAGCGTTGCTGATACTGACCTTTCTGGTGCTCATTACGGGCGGACTTCACGAAGACGCGTTGGCGGATACGGCGGATGCTTTTGGCGGCGGCTGGAATCGGGAGCAGGTCCTCACGATCCTGCGGGATAGCCGAATCGGGAGCTTCGGAGCACTGGCTCTGGCGCTTTCTGTGCTGGCCAGATTTCTTCTTCTATCGATTCTTCCCATCAATCGTTTTACAGCATTGGTAGTCTCCGCACACGTGCTATGTCGTTGGACAACTCTGCCGCTGAGTTATTTCCTGCGGCCGGCGCGCCCGAGTGACGACGGGCAGGGAGCGAGGATTGCGCGGAAAATATCTCCTGCATCTCTTCTGACGGGTAGTCTGCTAAGCCTGGCCATCGTTATTTACCTGATGCGGAGAGAGTTCTGGATTCCGGTCGTTGTGGCGCTTGGGATGACCGCGTCGAGCGGCCTGTATTATTTTCGCCGGATAGGCGGGGTCACGGGGGATGGTTTTGGAGCTACGAATCAACTCACCGAGATTGCGGTTTATTTTTGTGGGGTCTGGAACCTATGACCGGTCTTCTTCTAGTTCGCCATGGAGAAACCGATATGGCAGCACGGTTTTGTGGCCATTCTGATCCGGAACTCAATGAGCGAGGCCGTAACCAACTCGCTGGGCTGGTCAGCAGATTGGCGAAACATTCAATTCGGCGAGTCTATTCGAGCGACCTGCGGCGTGCGCGACAAAGCGCCGAAGCGATTGCCAAACATTTCCGCGCAGAACTCCACGTTCGTCCTGGGCTGCGCGAAATCCACTTTGGTCGATGGGAGGGGCTTTCATGGAGCGAAATTGAAGTGCGCGACCCTGTTCTGGCGGAAAACTGGACATCGAACCACGCTAATTCGGCGGCCCCAGGCGGAGAGTCATCTCAGCAATTTGCATCGCGGGTTCGCCGGGAGATTGCCTTTTTGCTGGCAGAAGCGACGAAATCGCCGATCGCGGCAGTCACGCACGCCGGTTTCATTCGTCTGGTACTAACGAACTGGTGCGGAGTCTCGGAGCAGGAAGCCTGGGATCGGACAAAGGAATACGGATCGATCGTGGCGCTCGACACAAGTCATACCGACAGAGCCGGCATTGAGGATTCCGATTCTGGATGTTCTGGAGTTGACCGCATACCGCAATAAGGAGAATGGAAATGAGCATCGCAACAAAACGGGGAGACGGCGGACAAACCGGACTTGCAGGGGGCGTTCGCATTTCCAAGGCTGACCTGCGAGTGGAAGCATACGGCTCGGTTGACGAATTGAATTCCACACTGGGCTTTGCGCGCAGCATTTGCCAGAACGACGACATCCGCTCGTGGACGGAATCAATCCAGAAGACACTATTTCGACTGGGCTCGTCATTAGCCACAGCGCCAGACACTATCAAGAATCCACCCACCATAACGGCTGAGGACGTCGAACATCTCACAACTCTGGTTCACACCATTGAGGCCAGGGAAGGCATTCTGTCCGATTGGTCCCTGCCCGGGTCGCACAGGGAGGCCGCGACCTTCGAAATCGCGCGGACAGTCTGTCGCCGCGCAGAGCGGAACGCCGTCCGGCTGTTCGAGAGCGGCGCTCCAGTAGACCCGCAGGTACTCTCATATCTGAATCGTCTGTCAGACGTCTTGTGGCTCTTCGGGCGGCTGCTGGAACTTCAGGCTGGCGTGGATTCCAGACTACGGGATGACAAACACGCCGGTGCACGTTGGTCGAGAGCCTGGTGATGGCGAGAGCAGGCAGGTTTACGAGGGGCGAATTGCAGGGAGTCTACCGCGCAATTCGCGAACGGCGCGATGTCCGGTCTGGCTTTTTGCCGGAACCACTGAGTGAGGAGGTGCTGGGCCGACTCTTGGACGCTGCCCATCACGCCCCTTCCGTGGGTCTGATGCAACCGTGGCGATTCATTCTTATTCGAGCAGTTGAG
>DATNKA010000737.1:0-4589 GCA_035603655.1 Candidatus Acidiferrales bacterium
GACAACAAGCAAGCGGGTCAGTCTAATAAGCTTCATTCGTTTTTCTCGGCAAGCGGGGTGGATCGCGAATTTCGAACCTCCCCACCCCGAAGGGCGGAGATTCCTAACTACGCACAGCGTTACTCCGCTCACGTTAGCGTCTAGCGGCTCATTCCGAGCCGATATGTTGACGGCTGCGTTGTGGTCGGCATGATCCCGATACCCACAGGACAGGCAGGCAAAATCTGCCTGGGTCTTGCGCTTATCGCGGTGCTTGAATCCACACTGCGAGCAAATTTGACTGGTATACTTGCGGTCTACCGCAACCCACCGTCTACCAGCTTCTTCCGCTTTGTATCGGAGTTGCCGAAACCATTCTGACCAACTGCAATCTAAAATCTGTTTGGCTAGGTTACCACGAGACATTCCTGAAACATTGAGCCCTTCCACTTAACCGTTCCATTGTCAAGACGGCCTACTTCCGTTGCCTGCCGCTCCGTCTCAGGATGCAGAAACGGGTCGACCAAGACAAGTTCCTACCCGCACTGCCCCGTCCATCAGCCGGGCCCAACGCTCATCAGACGCTGCTGGAAAGGCGTCTCTGGTCGCTATCTTGCTTCGCTGCGTTTCGTGGTGGAGCCCCATCAACATCTTGAAAACCTACATTGAGCAGCAAAAGACTCCCCTGTGACGTGGCTGCCAAGTCGCTCATATCCCGCCCTGAACTGCGGGGTTTTACGCTCCCGAGGATGAAGCATGGGATAGGTGAGTTTCCTTCAAATTGACAATGCGCTCCAAGAAAAATATTCACGCCTCGATTGAGTCGCCGGAGCGGCGGCGTTACTCTCGTCAATCGACTTCCAAGCCGAAATCTACGCCCTTGCGTGATAGTATCGATAATACCCTCGCATGATGCTGCAACCTGTGAATTTTGGCGATGTAGTTCCGTTGTGCCTCGTCTCGACTCGTTGAAAAGTAAAAGCAAATGACAACTTCGACCAAATTGCGGAAGCGCGTGCTCAGCGGCATGCGCTCGACCGGCAAACTACATCTCGGTAATTATGTGGGCGCCCTCGACAACTGGGTGCGGATGCAGGATGAGTACCAGTGTTTCTTCGAAGTGGCCGACTGGCACGCGCTCACAACGGACTATGCCGACACTTCCCGGGTGAAGGAGAATTCGCTGGAGGTGGCTCTGGACTGGCTGGCAGCGGGACTAGATCCCGAGAAGTCTGTGATCTTCATTCAATCGCACGTGCCCGCGCATGCCGAGTTGCACCTCCTGTTCTCGATGATTACGCCTCTGGGCTGGCTGGAGCGGGTTCCCACATACAAGGAGCAGCGTGA
Source organism: Candidatus Acidiferrales bacterium (assembly GCA_035603655.1). Lineage (GTDB taxonomy): Bacteria > Acidobacteriota > Terriglobia > Terriglobales > Acidobacteriaceae > Sulfotelmatobacter. The sequence continues at coordinate 1,327 of DATNKA010000737.1, forward strand.
AAACATCAAAGACAAAGATTTGGGGACGTACGGCTTTCTGGGTTATCCCGTGCTGCAGTCGGCGGACATTCTGATTTACCAGGCGGACGTCGTTCCCGTGGGCGAAGATCAGGTGGCGCACGTGGAGCTGACGCGGGAGATTGCGCGGCGCTTCAACGGGTTCTACGGGCAACACCGAGAAGTTTTCCCCGAGCCGCAATCCCTTCTCACTCCTGCCCCTAAGCTGCCCGGGACAGATGGACGCAAAATGTCGAAATCGTATGGCAACACCATCCTTCTGACCGATGCGGAGCCACTGGTACGTCAGAAGCTGAAGACGATGGTGACCGACCCGGCACGCGTGCGGCGCTCTGACCCGGGGAATCCAGATGTCTGCCCGGTGGGCGATCTGCATAAGATTTTCAGCGATGCCGCTACGATGGAAAAAGTGAATGTGGGATGCCGGTCGGCGGGCATCGGGTGCATCGAGTGCAAAGGCTGGGCGGCGGATGCGCTGGTGCAACTCCTGAGTCCCATGCAGGAGCGGCGCAAGAAATTCGAGGAGAATCCGCGGCTGGCTTGGGATATTCTTGAGGCAGGCGCGGAGCGGGCGCGGAAAGCGGCAGACGAGACGATGGATCGCGTGCGCGACGCGATGGGGATGTCGCTCGTGTACGAAGGGCCGCCGCGGAAGGAGGGGAAGTAGGATGGAAAATCGAATCGTCGCTTCCGCGGAGAGTTCGGTGCAGTCCGGCTCGCCGGCACTTGTGACGAAACCATCCGCGCATGCCAAGCCCGCTGGGAAACCGGATTCACAAAAGAAGGATTCGCAACGAAAAGATGAGAGCGATTCTCCGTTTGCGGTTTCGGTCACCGATGTTTATGAAGGGCCGCTCGACCTGCTGCTGGATCTGATTCGCAAGCAGGATATCGACATCTACGACATTCCCATTGCCCGGATTACGGAGCAGTATCTGGCTTACGTCGAAAAGATTCGCGAGCTGGACGTGAATGTGGCGGCCGACTTTATTTATATGGCCGCGGTGCTGATTCACATCAAGTCGAAGATGCTGCTGCCGCGCGATCCGTCGGCCAAGGCGGAGGAGTTGGAAGATCCGCGAACCGAGCTGGTCAACCGGTTGCTGGAGCATGAGAAATTTAAATCGGCGGCACAGATGCTTTTGCAGAAGCAGCAGATTGAAGATGCGGTGCTGACGAATCCGGCGTTGAAGCAGTTCATGGATGCGGAAGGTACCGAACCAGAGATGGCTGCTGACGTGATCGATCTGGTCAAAACTTTTCAGCAAATTCTGGAGCGCGTGCGCACGCGCCCGATGATTAATGTCAACGAAGAAACCGTGACCGTGGGGCAGATGATTGATTATCTGCGGCGGCGGCTGGCGTTGGAATCACGTCCCATACGGTTGAAGCAGCTTTTGCTGCGCGTGCCGTCGCGCCAGGCCTTAGTTTGCATGTTTCTGGCATTGCTCGAAATGGTGCGCCTGCAGGCGATTCAAGTTCGGCAGGACGAGTTGTTTGGAGAAATCGCCGTGCGCAAGCATACAGGATTCGACGCGGTGATGGCCGAGCAGGCTGCGGTGCGCGATGATTGGCGGTAACGCAGCGGTGGCCGGTATTCGGTTGTCAGATCAGATCTTATGAGTCTTAAAGCTCAACTCGAAGCCATTATCTACGCGGCGGAGACTCCCATCACAACCGAGCAGATGGTGCAACTCGTCAAGGAATCCGTGATCGCCGAGGGCGCCGGCGACGAGGTTGAGGTCAAATCACGGGTGCGCTCTGGCCTGGAGGAACTGGTAGGCGAATACGCCAGCCCGGACCACGGGATCGAGATTCGGCAAGTCGCGGGCGGGTACCGGATGTCGACCAAACCGGAGCAGCACGAGATGGTGCGCAGCTTTGCCAAGAGTTTGAAGCCGCCGATTCGATTGTCACTGCCGGCTTTGGAAACGCTGGCAGTAATCGCGTATAAACAGCCGGCGACGGTACCGGAGATTAATGAAATTCGCGGCGTCGATTCTGGCGGAGTAATTGCGACTTTGCTGGATCGCAAGCTGATTACCACCGCGGGTCGGAAACAAGTAATCGGGCGGCCGATTCTCTACAAGACCACCAAGGAATTCCTGATGCGCTTCGGCTTGAAGGATGTCAACGAACTGCCGAGCATGGAAGAGTTCGAGAAGCTCGTAGCCGAATCGTTCCAGGGAGAGTTGACTTCGGTGGAAGACGCGGCGCGAAGTAATTCGAATTCTCAGGAGCGGGCGCCGGAAGTTACCACTTCAGCCGAGGCATCCGCAGAAGCGGTTTCAGAGTCTGCCGCACGGAAAGAGTAGTCACGTCATTGGAAGCTGGGTTCGAACACATGCCCGCTGAACGTCTGCAAAAAATTATTGCCGCGGCTGGGATCGCTTCTCGACGCAAAGCCGAGGAGTTGATCAGTGCGGGCCACGTTAAGGTTAACGGCACGGTGGTCACAGAACTTGGCACCAAGGCGGACCCGGACAACGATCATATACGCGTTGATGGCAAGCTGTTGCAGGGCGCGCAGCACCACGTTTACCTGCTGTTGAATAAACCCAAAGGCTACGTAACCACGGTTAGTGATCCAGAAAAACGGCCGACGGTGATGCAATTGATCCGCGGCGTGAGGGGGCGTGTTTATCCTGTGGGGCGGCTGGATTATGCCAGCGAAGGTTTGTTGCTTCTGACCAATGATGGCGCTCTGGCAAACAAGTTGATGAAAGCGGCTTCGCAGGTGTCGAAAACTTATGTGGTGAAAGTTGCCGGAGTGCCGAGCGCCGAATCCCTGGAAAAACTGCGCGGCGGAGTCTCGATCGAGACCGAGGACGGGCGGAGAGTGCGGACTGCGCCAACGGGCATCCGACTGGTGAAAGAGGCCAACAATCCGTGGTACGAGGTCACGTTAATCGAAGGCCGCAATCGCGAGATCCGGCGCATGTTTGAGAAGGTTGGACACCACGTGGAGAAGATTAAGCGCGTCCGCTACGGGCCGCTCACCCTCGATGTTCCGCCGGGGAAATTTCGCGCGCTGACCGAGGCTGAGGTCGATCGGCTGCGGACTGTGTGCAACAAACCCATGGCGGCAGCGAAGCGTTCCATGGCATGATGGGCGGCAGGCATGAGCCGCATCTTCGATCTTCTTTCCAAGCCGGCCCGCGACCTGGGCGCGATGAGTATTCCGAGCGAAGCACATGCGGCGCTGGAGCGCTCTTCGCAGCTCATCAAACTGGATTCCAACGAAA
>DATNKA010000738.1:0-11557 GCA_035603655.1 Candidatus Acidiferrales bacterium
CTCTGGCCGCCGAAGTTGACGGCGCCAAGGGCGGCGGTGCCCGGCCCCGGCTTGTCGAGCCGCAGCAGGGCGTTGTACGGACTCTGGCCGACGTACTCCACCACGCCGCTGAGCGCCGGGACGCCCGCCGGGGCGGTCCAACGCTGCCCGGCGCTCGCGCCTTTCAGCCCCAATGCCGTGGTCAGCGTTTCCCAGGCCTCCGCTTCGGTTCCCGCGGCGGGGGCCATCCATTGCATCATCGCGGAGGGTTGGCCGCGGAAGTGCGTGAGATAAATCCGCAGGATGCGGAAGAAGCCAGGCCAGCCGGATTCGGTGCCTTCCAGCTGGTTGTCCCAGTCGTCCGTGGTGGCAAAGAGACTATGTACCACGCGAACGACGCAGATGCCTCCCCCGCGCGCTTCGACGCTCCACTCGTCCGCGATGGGCGGCGAGCCAGGGGCCCAGCCAGGAGCCTCGGCGGCAAACCTTCGCGGCGGATCCCAGGCGGTCACGACGGAACTGGACTCCATGCCCGGGCCGAAGTTCAACTTCACCGCAACGGGCTTCCCGTCGCGGTCCTCGAACTCAGTCGGGACGAACCAGGACGAAATACCCGGCCCGGTGGCGATGGCCTGCCAGACTTCCTCCGGCGTGCCGGGGACCTCGACTTCGACCTGGACTGAACGGCGTCCGGATGCTTCTTTCTTCACGCTCATGATGGCTCCTTGGGATCGGATTTCTGGGGCAGAGGGTGCGCCACGACTACCAGGCGATGCGGGCGACCGCCGGGGGCGGATTCATCGTGGTACTTCGAAACCAGTTTCGTGATGGCCTCGGCGAGTTCGTTGCTGAAAGCTGCCCGGTCCGTCGCCGACCGGAAGCGAACCTCGGTATCCACCGCCAGGGTCGCCAAACGTTTGCCTGTCTCTTTCGCACGACGAACAAGGTCGCCCACCTCGCGGACGACCCGTGCGCCCAAGGCGATGAGATAGCTCGCGGACAGCCTATCGATTTCCCGATTCGGATCCGCCGCGACCGGACCCAGGGCGCTCGGCGAAACCACGTAGGAAGCGGCCGTCGCCACAAGTAGCCTTTCCGTCAGCCCGCCCCACTTGCGTTCCGCGGCCAGCCGCACCAGCCCGTGCGCCTCCAGCCCGTGCAGGTAGTAGTTGACTTTCTGCCGAGTCAGGCCAACCCGCGAGGCCAACGTCGCCGCCGAGGCGGGCACGACTAGCTCGGAGAGGAGTCGACTCCGCATGGGCTCCAAAGCCACCGCCGCCGCCGCCGGATCCTCGATGACTTGGATGTCAAGCACGAAGAGACGGTACCATTGACAACTTTTCTTGTCAAGAAGGGTTGATGCCTTTTTTTCGCGAATGTGCAGAGTCGATGTCGTGGCGCAGAATTGTGGTTTGGCGGCGAGGCCGCGGTTTTTCTATGGGGACAAGTTCCACCGATCCTCAATGATCGCGGTACTTATTCCACATTCCAGCCGTTGACGCTCACTACAGGCTTTTCAGTTCCAAGTTCGCTGGCCCGGTACGTGGCTGTGACTTCGCGTTTCTCGCCAGGCAGCAGGGAGATGTAGTTGTCTTCCCAGACCACCGGCAGGATTTCTTGGCCCTTGAAGCCTTTTTGAACCTTCAACCTGGCGAAGAAAGCCAGATTCTTGCTGGAATTTTCTAACATTACATGCGTGATGGAGTCTGCGCCTTTTCGTTCCGTACGCTCAGTAACCTTAAGCTTCACCTTGGGAAGTTGCGCGAGGGCGGTGTAGTCCGCGAAAGAATTGGTTGGGGTCATCCACCATGTCGATTTCGCCCAGTCAATGGTCTCAGGTTTGGTGGAGAGCCAATAGAAGTCCGAGCCTACCAGTTTTCCGTTTGCGTCGGTGAGGCGGAGGGCGAGGAAGTATACCGCGCTGAGGTCCTGCACGTCGGGAAGCGTGAAAATCTTCGCCGTGCTGTCGGCGGGCGCATCGACGGAATCTTCATGCGAAAACTTCTCCGTCGCGTCGAGATTGTAAATCTTAGTAGTCAGCTTCAAGCCTTTCACATCTTCATACTGGCTGCTGACCACCCAGATGGAGTGATCGTCGTAACCATAGACAGGGTGCAGCGCTTCCATGGCGCGCTTGGCGCCGAAATAGCCGCCGCCGGGACGCAGATAGTAGTCGTACAGATGCCAGATCAGCGAAGGCCATGCGTTGTTGAGCATCCACTGGATGACGCCGGTCGCTTGATATTTGTTGCGGCTGTAAGCTTCGTACATCGCGCGCACACCCTCATAAGTCTGCAATTGGGACTTGAAGGCGAAATCTTCCACGCTGTCCGATTTTCCGTAGCGATTGGCCAGCGCATCGCTGAAGACCTGGATGGTTTTGAATTCTCCACCGCCGGCGTGATAGTTCCAAACGTCGTCGATGGGCCACAGGTGATCTTTTCCCACCATGCTGCGGATACTTTCGAGGGGCGGAACAGCGGGCCCCATGCTGGTTTCGGTATTAAAGCCGTAGGCACCGCCACAGCCACCAGGGTTGCACTGCTTGCGGTTAGGCTGGCCCTGCAGGCTGTCCTGCTCCCAATAGCTGGGAGCTACATACTCATAGGGCCCGGTCATTTTGACACCGCTATCTCCGGTGACGCTTGTGGGCTTGCCGGTTGCAGAGGAGACGACGGGATTTGGCCACAGAAGTTGTTTTTCAATATCGAGATACATCTGTTCAACGTCTGGCGGTGGGGGGTTGTCGCTTCCGTTGAGCCACATGACGAGGCTGGGATGGCTGCGCAAACGGTAGATCTGATCGCGCAGCGATTGCTGCGCAATTTCAAAGTCCTGCGGTTTCCACCGCGGCCAGCGCTCCCAGTAATCGCAACAGCACCATCCGGCCATGACCAGGATTCCCTCATGGTCGGCGAGGTCAAAGAACTCCTGAGTTTCGAGCTTGCCTTCCAGACGAACCGTGTTCAGGCCCATATCGCGGACGTAGCGGAACTCGTCGTGCAAGCGTTGCGAGTCTTCGCGGAGCATCAGGTCGGAGGTCCAGCCGCCGCCGCGGATCAAGATGTTCTTGCCATTGATATGGAAGGCACGCCCGCCGGTCGTATTTACTTCGGAAGTTACCTCGCGAATGCCGAACTGAGTTTGGGACCGATCGCTCGTGGCGCCGTCGATGTCGAACTCCAGGTTCAGCGGGTAAAGATTCGGCTGGCCCATCTGCGTGGGCCACCACAGCCGCGGATTCGAAAAAATAAGTTGGGAGAACTGATCCGGGGTGAAAGTGACGTCTTTCGATTCGTTGGCGGCAAGTTCGACGTCCTGCTCGAATGCGATGTTCTCAATCTGGCCTTTCAGTTTGCCGTTGACCGGATGGCTTGCGCCGTTCTTCAGTTGAGCGGTGACGGTGAGACGCGCGGAATCGTTGCCGGGCAAGTCTAATTTCGACACAACCGTCGGATAGCGCAGGGCAACGGGGCCGCTAGTCGCGAGATAGACTTCGCGCCATAGCCCCATGTTTTTGTCGGGGGGTGCAGGGTTCCAATCGACAAAAGTAATCGCGAGATCGTTTTCTGTGGGGGCAAAAACTTGCACGGCGAGCACGTTTTCAGCTCCCGTTTTCAGCGCCTCGGTGACATTGAGTTCGTACGTACGCCAGGCTCCAGCGATGTCATTGGAGCTGGCGATCTGCTTGCCGTTGAGCCAAACGTTGGCGCGGTAGTTGATCCCTCTGAAATTCAGCCAGACGGTTCTTCCGCTCAAGGCAGCAGGCGCGGCGAATTGCTTGCGATACCACCAAGCGACGGCGTACGGGCTGTCCGGCTGCATCGCAATGTTCGAGAAATTTCCGCCGATGGGATAGGTCACGCCGTCGAACTGACGGAGGTTCATCGCGAAGAAAGGGTCGGGCAGGGTTTTGTCCTTCACCAGGGCCGCGACGACCGTGGTGGGAACGGTAACGTTATGCCATCCATGCGGAGCAAAGGCGGGCGTAGAAACGACCTCACCTTTGGCTTCGACCTTGGCGGACGATTGCAGCTCCCAATGGTCGCGAAGAACAAGCTTTTCTGCGGGCGCGTTTTGGACCGGTGATTTAGTAGCAGAGGACTCTGTTGCGAAAACGAGATGCGAAATCAGAAACAGGATGGCAAACGACTGCGCCGGCAAATAGGTTTGGAACCGTTTTCCAAGAATCATGTCGCTCCCTTGGGTGCTATCGCGGTAAAAAGCGTGGAGAGTATTTCTCCGGGCACAAGATGGATAACACGTCTATTGATACGTTTCAATAGGTCATTTTTTGATGAGGATAGAAACTTCGCGGAAGGGCGCGGGCACCTCCAGCCATGTCAGCAGGTTGCGTAGTCTATAATTATTAATTCTGCTCGAAGCTCCGGAGTGACAAGATGATTCGATTTCTGCAAACTGAAGGACCGTTCAAGAAAATTGTGCTCAGCGGACTTCTGCTGCTGATTTGCGCTGCCATGGTGATTGCTTTTATCCCCGGCAATTTGGGCAGCGACCTGACGGGTACGCCCGGCAAGGGCGTTGTGGCGAAAGTGGATGGCGAGGACATTACCGCCGAGGAAGTGCGCGAGACCGCACGCGGGATGCTGCAACAGCAGGGAGCACAGTTGGGTGCGAACGCTTCCATGCTATTGCCGTTTTTTGCGCAACGCGCGGCCGACCAGTTGGTGGACCGTCAGGCGTTAGTTGCCGAGGCGCAACACATGGGTCTGAAAGCCACGCCGCAGGAAGTAAAAGATGAACTCCAACACGGGCGCTATTCAGAAATTTTCTTTCCCGGAGGAACGTTCATTGGCGAGGCCGAATACCAGGGGTTGCTGCAGCAGCACAATCTGACTCCCCCCACCTTCGAAGATTCTGTGGGCAAGGAAATTCTGATCAGCAAACTGCAGGCGCTGATCACCGGCAGCGCCTCGGTGAGCGATGCCGCTATCCGGCAGGAGTTCGATAAACAGAATACCAAGGTAAAGTTTGAATACGCCGTCTTGAGTCAGGACGACATTAAGAAAGGACTGCATCCAACGGCGGAAGAGCTGAAAGCCTTTTACGACAGTCACCAGAAAAATTACGCGAACTCGGTTCCGGAGAAGCGCAAAGTCAAGTACGTCATGATAGATCTTTCTAAAATTCAGAACGGCGTGCAAGTGACGCACGACGAATTGCAGTCCTATTACAACCAGCATCGCGATCAATATCGAATGGCTGAGCAGGCCAAGGTCAGCCATATTCTGATCAAGACGCCGCTTCCCGGGCCTGATGGCAAGGTTGACGAAAAGGGCGTGGCCGAAGCCCAGCGGCGCGCGGAAGACCTGCTCAAGCAACTGAAAGCCGGCGCAAAATTTGAAGACTTGGCGAGGAAGTATTCCGAAGACCCGGGCAGCGCCAAGGAAGGCGGATCTTTGGGCTGGATTGGCAAGGGCCGGACCGTTCCAGAATTTGAGAAGGCGGCTTTCTCGCTACCCAAGGGGCAGATCAGCGATCTGGTGAAGAGCAGTTACGGCTTTCACATCATCCGCGTGGACGACCGGCAGGACGCGCACATGAAGACCCTTGAGGAAGTGAAAGACCAGATCGAGCCCATCCTTAAGCAACAGAAAGCGCAGCAGATCGCGCAGAAGCAGGCGGAAGACTTGTTGCAGCAAGCCAAGACACAAGGCCTGGATGCTGCCGCTAGTGCGAAAGGCATGACCGTCATCACTTCCGAATTTTTCGGTCGTAAGGACATGCTGCCAGGACTGGGGCCGGCGCCGCAGTTCATGGACGCGGTTTTCACGACTGCGGAAAAATCGCCGCCGGAGATGGCTGCGACGTCGCAAGGCTTTGCCCTGTTTGATTTGCTGGCGGTGAAGCCGCAGTCGACGCCAACATTTGAGGAGATTCGCACGCAAGTGGAACAGGAATTCAAGAACGAACGCTCGAGCGTCCTTTTGTCGCAGAAGGCGCAGGAGCTTTCCGACCGCGCCAAGGCGGAACACGATCTCAAGAAGGCGGCAAAAGAGCTGGGTGGCACGGTGAAGACCAGCGAGTTCGTCTCGCCCGATGGCCAGGTTCCGGATATTGGATCGATGACCGGGCCGGCTGCGGTGGTTTTCAGCATGAAGCCGGGAGACATCAGCGGACCGATCAACAGCGGAGGAAACGGAGTGGTGATCGCAATCACCGAGGTTCAGGCCCCGTCAGAGACTGACTTCGCCGCCAAGCGCGACCAGATTCGCGATACCCTTCTGCAGGGCAAAGAGCAGGAGCTTTTCGGGTTATTCGTCACGAATTTGCGCGAGCAGATGGAGAAGGCGGGAAAAATCAAGATCAATCAGGAAGAGATGAAAACGCTGACCCATGCGGGGAGCGAATCGGGAATCTGAGGTAGTGATCGAGTTGCATGTCTTTTCCGCGCTCCGCAGGTATTTTGTTGCACCCCACGTCGCTGGCCTCGAGCGGCGGCGTCGGTGACTTCGGCTCTGCGGCTTATCAGTTTGTCGATTTTCTAGCCGCCGCGCGTCAGGGACTGTGGCAGGTTTTGCCCCTGGGGCCGCTGGGCTACGGAAATTCGCCCTATTCCTCTACTTCGGCATTTGCCGGCAATCCTCTGCTGATCAGCCTGGAACGTCTGGCCAGCCATGGCTGGATCGGTCAGGATAAAATCTCCCACCTTGCCACCGAATCGGGTCCAGTTGCATACGATCAGGTTTTCGCCACGAAGATGCCGTTGCTTTTTGAAGCCGGTCGAGGCTTTGTGGCTTCAGCACCGGCCGGAGCACGTGAACGCTTTGAACGCTTTTGTTGGGAGAACGCGTGGTGGCTGGATGATTTTGTTTTGTTCGATGCGCTGCGCGCGCGACAAAAACTGGCAAGCTGGAATGAATGGGCACCGGAATTGGCCCGCCGCGAATCGGGCGCGTTAGAGAAGGTACGCAAGGAATTGGCTGCGGACTTGAAGATTCGCAGCGCCCTGCAATTCGCTTTTTACGAACAATGGCAGGCATTGCGACGTTACTGTTCGGAGCACAAAATCCGCGTCGTAGGCGACGTCGCCATCTTCGTAAATTACGATAGCGCCGACGTCTGGATGCACCGCGATCTGTTCCGATTGAATGAAAATCTCGAGTCCGAAGTGGTCTCTGGCGTACCGCCTGATTTCTTCAGCAAGACGGGTCAACGTTGGGGCAATCCTCTTTACCGCTGGGATGTGATGAAGGCGCAAGGATATGAATGGTGGATCCAGCGCCTGCGTTGGGCAACGCGGAACTCGGATTACATCCGGCTCGACCATTTTCGCGGATTCGATCAGTTCTGGGAAATTCCTGCCGAGGATTCAACCGCAATTACTGGCCGCTGGGTGGATGGTCCGAGAGACGATTTATTTCACAAGCTGCGCGAAGCTCTCGGCGGACTGCCATTTTTCGCCGAAGATCTCGGCTACATCACTCCCGAAGTGCACGCTCTGCGGGAGCGGCTGCAGATTCCCGGTATGGCGGTGTTACAGTTCGGCTTCGGCGACGAGGGTGCGCACATGTACTTGCCGCATCGCGCCGCGGGCAAGGTCATCTATACCGGAACGCACGACAACGATACAACCGTCGGCTGGTTCCAGTCCGGCGCCGCCGAGCATGAACGTCGCAATGCGGAAGCCTATCTGGGATGTTGCGAAGATGGGATTCAATGGGCGTTTATCCGGGCGGCGCTGAACTCGGTCGCCGATCTCGCGCTCGTACCCATGCAAGACGTGCTTGGGCTGGCAAGCGAAGCTCGTATGAACACACCCAGCATGGACGGCGGAAACTGGAAGTGGCGTCTGACACCCGGACAGCTCAACCCTGAAGTGACCGCCAAACTTGCCCAGCTCGCTGAACTGACAGACCGCTTGCCTCAGCCATTTCCACTTCCTCCGCATGAGGACTTCGCGGCTTGAGTTGAAAAGCTAGCGGTTCCAGTTGATACCGCTGATTGTTAATGGTTTGTTACACGGGTTTGCGGGCGCTTTGCGCCTTGCCGCAGATCGTGTATAGAAGTTACGGAGAGTTTCTTGGCCAACGAACCCATTATCGAAGCGCGTGCGATTGAGAAGTCTTATCCGCAACCCGATGGGACGCGCATTCAGGTTGTTGGCCTCACCGACTTCGCCATCGAGCCGGGGAAAATCATTGCCTTACTGGGCGCTTCTGGCTGCGGTAAGTCGACTCTGCTGCGAATTCTGAGTGGCCTCTCGCAACCTTCATCCGGCGCTCTGTTTTGGCACGGCAAGCCGCTCAACGGCCAAGCGCCAAATGTGGCGATCGTCTTCCAAAGTTTCGCCTTGTTTCCCTGGCTCACCGTTCTGGAGAACGTGGAAGCCCCGCTGGAAGCGCGCGGCGTAGCAGCTGTCGAGCGGCGCAAACGCGCATTACGCACGCTGGACACGGTGGGTCTCGATGGCTTCGAAACGGCATATCCCAAGGAACTTTCCGGTGGCATGAAGCAGCGCGTGGGTTTCGCGCGTGCTTTGGTGGTGGAACCGGAAGTGTTGTTCATGGACGAACCATTTTCCGCGCTCGATGTACTCACGGCGGAAAATCTGCGAGGCGAGCTGCTGGAGCTTTGGCTGAACAAAAAGATGCCGACGAGTGCCATCTTCATCGTGACCCACAATATTGAAGAGGCGGTGATGCTGGCGGACCGCATCGTGGTGCTGGGCAGAAACCCGGCGCGCATCCGTTCCGATTTCAATGTGCGGCTCTCGCATCCCCGTGATCGCAAGTCCAGTCGTTTCGTGGAACTGGTCGATTACATCTACAAAATCATGACCGAACCGGATGTCGAGCATGCTCTGCCCGATCCGGAGAGCACGGGAGAGATCGTTGTGCCGCCGGGCGGTCCAAAGCGGACGCAAGCTCGGGTTCGAACAACAAAGTATCAGATTTTGCCCCACGCTCGGGTCGGAGGGATCGCCGGCCTGCTCGAACTTTTGCATGATCGCGGTGGGCGCGAAGACCTCTTTCGCCTGAGCGAAGAACTGGTAATGGACGTGGAAGATTTGCTGCCGCTTCTTGAGGCTTGCGTGCTGCTGGGTTTCGCCTGGCTAAAGGAAGGCGACGTCCAACTCTCGCCGCAGGGAGCCGCGTTCGCGGATGCCGACATTCAGACGAGGAAGGTGTTGTTCCGGCAGGCCGCGCTGGAGCACGTCACCATCTTGAAGCAGATTGCCAGCATTCTGCAACGGAAATCCGATCACTCGATTACGGACGACTTTTTTCACGACATTCTCGATGAGCATTTCTCCGAAGACGAAGTACAGCGCCAGTTGGATACGGCCATGAACTGGGGCCGCTATGCGGAGATTTTCGACTACGACCGCGAGAGTGGAAAGTTAACGCAAACCGAAATCGCACCAAACGAACTTGCAGAACACGCCATAGAGAATGACCAACCAACTGCCGTCCAAAAGCCTGATTGAAGTTCCCGGTTAAAGATTTAACAGCGCCGAATGAAAAAGAGCATTAGCCTGCGAGGATTCTCCGCGTACCGCCTGTGGTCGCAACTACCGAGCCTCGAGGTCTCGCACCTTCCCGATGTCATCATGTTCGCGGCGGGCATCGCACTGTTCTACGGCGTCGTCACAGTTGGGCGCGGGTGGCTCGGTCCCTTCACGCCTTCGGTGGAGATTTCGCGCAGCCTGTGGGCGCTGCCCGCCTACGCGGGCTATTCACTGTTGCGCATCGCGATTGCGTACTTCTTAAGCCTTATGTTCACGCTCGTGTACGGGTACGTAGCGGCGTATAACCCGCGCGCCGAGCGCTTCATGATTCCGCTGCTGGACGTCCTCCAGTCGATTCCCGTGCTCAGCTTTCTTCCGGGAGTAATGCTGGCGATGGTGGCGCTGTTTCCCGGACGGCAACTGGGCGTAGAGTTGGGCGCGATCCTGCTTATTTTCACCGGGCAAGTTTGGAACATGGCGTTCAGCTTTTACGCTTCGCTGAAAAGCATTCCGAAAGAAATGAGAGAGGCCGCGACCATCTATCGCTTTAGCTGGTGGCAGCGCTTCACGCAGATGGAGCTGCCCTTCTCCGCCATCGGATTAGTGTGGAACTCCATGATGTCGGTGGCTGGAGGATGGTTCGCGCTGATGGTTTGCGAAATGTTCGTGCTGGGCCCACGCGATTTTCGTCTGCCCGGCCTGGGTTCCTATCTGCAAACCGCAGCCAGCGCGGGGGACACCGCCTCAATCATGTGGGGCGTCGCGACTATGGTTGCGGTAATCGTGTTGCTGGATCAATTCATCTGGCGGCCGGTCATCGCGTGGGCGGAGAAGTTCAAAGTCGAGCAGGTGGAAAGTACCGATACTCCACGATCATGGGTGCTTAATTTCGTTCAGCATTCCACCGGGCTCGCAAGAATTCGCCAAAAGACTCTACGGCCGCTGAGTGAGCGTCTGCTTCTACATTTTGCGCGGAAGCACACAGACGAGACCGCCGAGGAACCGGCGTCTCCGTGGCGAGAGTGGATGATTCGCGTCCTGGCGATATTGGCGCTGTTTGGCATTGGTTACGGAGTGGTGCGCGTCGCAATCATCCTAAGCGGCTTGCAGAAGGTGGAGCTGCACGAGGCCGCTCTCGGACTGGGCGCAACCTTCTTGCGAGTGAATCTTGCCTTGCTGATTGGCGCGCTCTGGACGATTCCGGCGGGAGTGGCGATTGGCTTGAATCCGCGACTGGCTCGCATCGCACAACCGCTGGCACAGATTGCGGCATCCGTGCCTGCCACCGCGTTGCTGCCTGTAATTCTGCTCGTGCTCATTCGCATGGGTGGCGGACTCGGAATTGCATCGATTGTCGTGCTCCTACTGGGCACGCAGTGGTACGTATTATTCAACGTGATTGCTGGCGCCATGGCGATCCCCACTGATTTGAAGGAGTGTTGCTCCGTGTTCCAGATGCGAGGCATCGAGCGCTGGAAGAAACTGATCCTGCCGGGAATCTTTCCCTATCTTGTAACCGGCCTGGTAACGGCCTCCGGCGGCGCTTGGAACGCCAGCATCGTGGCTGAGTATTTCCATTTTAAAGGCCAGATCTATACCACGACGGGGCTGGGTGCAACCATCAGCCAAGCCACCGATAGCGGAAACTTTGACTTGCTATTGGCCGCGACTATGATGATGGCGGCCACCGTGGTGACGATTAACCGGCTGGTCTGGCGCAAACTCTACGCGCTAGCCGAAACCCGTTTCCGGCTGGAAACCTAGAGAAAAACCTTTCAGCAATGGTTACCCCCGGTTACCTTCTGGTGTCGCGTCGAGCCAGTTTCATCAGCTTTTAATCTCCTCTTCATCCTGCAGCAAAGCTCCTGCGCTATTCCTTTAACATGCCATCAAACCAATTGCACCGGGAAGAGACACGTGCGGAAGTTTTATCGCAGGTCGCGGGATTTCCTGGGATCCCGCCGCTGGCTGAGAAGTTCGTTCCCGTGGAAAGGGTGAGGGATCTCTATCGAAGGGTGCAACGATCTCCCGACGGCTTCGGGTTTGGGAACCTGCTGGCGGCAATGCGAGTCGAGTTGCGCGTGGATTCCGCGAACATCGCAAGAG
>DATNKA010000739.1:0-2083 GCA_035603655.1 Candidatus Acidiferrales bacterium
GGCAACGAAGCTGTCGGAGCTTTCGATGGAAAGGGTCGCTTGGCGACTCCGCGAGCGTGCAGGCCGTAACGTGAGTGAACGCTGAGCAGGTCCCGAAAAAGTAGTTGCAGGAGCCGACCCTACGTTTTCACGGGGAAGGCCGCTGGCAATGGAGACAGACGAGCGAACAAGCTCCATTGAACCTGCCGGGATATTGGCGACGGCATGTACCCATCGCATGTATGCATAGAAGACCAGAGGCGACACGGGAAGCCCAGCGGTGATCACGGTTGGATCAACCGGACTCTACAGCCATTCCACGCAATATAAAAGGCGCCCACTTTGCGGTAGGGTGTGATTGTTGAGACCACCACCTACCGAAAAGGAGCACCGTTATGAACCAGGAAAAGTATATTGGCATGGACGTTCACCAAGCAACGATCTCGGTTGCTGTCATGGATAGCTCGGGCAAGCTGATCATGGAATGCATCCTTGAGACGAAAGCGGCCACGATCCTTGAGTTCATCGCTGGGCTGCGCGGAACTCTATCAGTTACTTTTGAAGAAGGAACTTCTGCCGCCTGGTTGCATGACCTGCTGAAGCCTCACGTCAGCCATCTTGTAGTCTGCGATCCACGAAGAAACGCTCTGTTGAAGGATGGCAGCAAGAGTGATCGGATCGATGCGCGGAAACTGGCCGAGTTGTTACACGCCAACAAGCTCCATGCTGTGTACCACGGAGAGCACGGGGTCCGCACCTTAAAGGAGTTGGGTCGCAGCTATCTGACGATCACGAAAGATCTCACGCGCGTCATGAGCCGGATCAAAGCCCTGTATCGCAGTTGGGCCATACCCTGTAGCGGTGCCACGGTCTATGCCCCGCGGCATCGCGCCGAATGGCTGGCCAAGATTCCACACCCTGGGGTTCGTCTGCGGGCGGAACGGTTGTATCAGCAACTGGATGTGCTGCAGCCGGTACGCCAGGAAGCACGACGCGAGCTGCTGGTGGAGAGCCAGAAGCACGATGCCGTGAAATTACTGCGCCAGATTCCTTCGATCGGTCCGATTCGTAGCGCCTTGCTGGTGGCGTTGCTGCAAACGCCACACCGTTTCCGTACCAAGCGTCAGCTGTGGGCGTACAGCGGTTTCGCAGTCGAGATTCACGACAGTGGCGAGTACCGCTTTGTAAGAGGGAAACTGCAACGCAACCGCGAGCGCATCACCGCGCGCGGTCTGAATCACAACCATAATCACGATCTGAAAAATCTGTTCAAGGGCGCTGCCCAGTCTGCCAGTGCTCGGCCTGGGCCGCTCTGCGATTTCTATCTTGCGCTGGTAGAGAAAGGGATGCGGCCGACGATGGCGCGTCTCACCCTGGCACGAAAGATAGCCGCCATTACATTGATCCTTTGGAAGAAAGGAGTGAATTTCGACGCCAAACAATTGAATCGGCAAGCAGCTTGAGTGTTTCGCAGAATGAGGCCTTTCCATCTCCGACGATTTTCTCTGGTGGTGGTCGGTCGGGTTCTCGAGACGCTCGGTTCGAGGGAAGTATCAGTCAAAACGATCGGCCCCGTGTGCTTCGGCACCGAGTCACCCATTTCACGCTATGCTCCCTCGGATAACCAGAAATAGCGATAGGCCACGAGCCTCTGATAGAACCATGGTTGCCACTCAAATACCAGTTCGCTTGCCAAGTTTCAAGACTCGATTGGCGTAGTTATCACCAGATGATGCAAGTCACGGAAAAGGAAGACAACTCAGAAGCAAAACCTCTCGCGAAGTCGAGAGGCACTCTTACAGTGAAGTGGGCTGGATCTCGAGACAATCTTCTCGCCCTCCGGTCGAGGGAGAACTTTTTTCTTGACATCTCTTTTTATAGAACATTTTGAGCGGGCGGTCGGTGAGTGAGCGATATTTCGCCGATCTTGCGATCGGTTACCCATGATCGCGGGCCGTTTCTCGGATCAATGGCAGGCGAGTTGCTCATCACCTCGACGATGTGATGGCATTTAGCTCTCTGCCAGGCGAAACACGATGAAAAATGACGGGCTTGCGCTTCAGTCCACCCCAGGCATGACAGAAGACCGGACCAAGTGGTGCCA
>DATNKA010000740.1:0-2489 GCA_035603655.1 Candidatus Acidiferrales bacterium
TGAAAATCAAAGAAATCTGGTGCACCGGCGGCCCAGAGGCGGAGAGTGTTGATCGTCTTCCCACCGTACCCTACAACTGGACGATCGAAAGGAATTCCGAACAGGCTGGATGGCCGATTTGGAATCACATCGAACCTTCCATCCCGCAGCTTGAAGCTGCAGCTCAGCTTAATTTCCACTTTCTCGTGCTGGCGAGCGATCTCCCATGGGTCACCGTCGCGCAACCAATTGTCGGCACTCTCCTGCTGCGATCCATTCACAAATGATTGCCGAAACATGCCGTACTCGTAGCGCAAACCGTAGCCCGTCGCCGGAAGCTGCATGGTGGCCATCGAATCCAGAAAGCACGCCGCGAGCCTTCCCAGGCCGCCATTACCGAGGCCGGCATCCGGTTCCTGCTCGATCAGCTCAAGCCAGTCGATTCCTTTTTCTTTGACGGCATGCTGGACTATAGGGTCAAACAATAGGTTCGTTACATTATTAGCCAGCGAACGCCCAAGCAGAAACTCCATTGACAGGTAGTAAATCCGTTTCGCATTTTGTCGCTCATAGGTGGCCTTCGTTTGCACCCAGCGCTGCGCCAAAACGTCGCGCACGGAGTGCGCGAATGCTTCGAAGCCTTCGCGCGCGCTCGCTACTTTTGGGTCGATCGCGCGATCAAAGATCAGGTGCCTTTCATAAATGGCGGCTTCGGTCCCGGCAAATCGAATCAGATTGCCGCCGTATTGCTGGAGAAGCTCGGAAAGATTTTCTGGCTTCGTGGCCATCGGCACCACTTTAGCGGAATTTGGCGGCGTGACGGTTTTTGTGCTCATTCCTAAACCTCGCGTTTCAGGCGATATTCCTTCGCTGCACTTAATAGCAACTCATCATGCGATTCATTTTGGAGCGCTGCGGTTTCAACGTGGTGGTCATCGTTCCAGAGCCGGATGACTGGCCGGGACAGGTTATGTTCATAACTGAGTGCACTGAGGCTGGCCGGGCTTAACAGAAAATACCTGCCCCCAACTCCCGGGCCGAGGCCCAGCCAGCGCGCAGTGAACACCCGAATAAAGTGTCCGCTGGAAAAGACCAGTACATCACCCGCAACATGACGGATACGTTCAACCACACGGTCCGCCCGTTCGCCGATTTCTGCGGGCGACTCACCCTCCGGGGCGCCGTCGCGGAACAGGTCCCAGTTCGGGCATTTCTGGAGGATTTGCGCCGAGGTCAGTCCTTCATAGTTGCCATAATCCCACTCCACCAAGTCAGGATCGGTTTCCGCTCCAGCTCCAAACCCGGCCAGTTCGCAGGTACGTGATGCGCGCTGCAATGGGCTGGTGAACACCTTTGCGAAGGTCATTCCCTTAAGTCGTTCTCCAAGCCGCATGGCATTGCGCTCGCCATCGGGTGTCAAGGGAAGATCGGTAAGTCCGGTATGCTGGCCGGAGTGAGTCCAAGCTGTGTTGCCGTGTCGCGCGATGTAGACTACTGGGAGGTTTTCACTCATGCTGCTTCTCTCGTTTTCACCCTCAATCGGTCGCTCGAATTTCGTCTGCTGTGTGAGTAGATGTCTAAAGGCCGAATAAGAACCCGCAATATTTCGGCCAAAATCGACGTTCACGCGCAATCTCTGAACCGTAATGGCTTTCCACGCACTTTCGCCCACGGATCTCAGCTCGCCACAGCATTCCCGGCGGCACGGCCAGCCAGAATCCGTCACTTGCCAAAGGCTTGCCAGACTCCGGGACCTGGATGTAGCTCTGGTATGAATCGTTCTTGTAGTTGTGAATCTAACGGACCCCTCGACGCTGATCTCGCACTTGCTGCGGGTGCAGTGGCCATTTCCGGCCTCTGAACTATGAAGGGGATCACACCGGCGCTTATTGCCCGGGGGCAGGAGCAAAATGGAGACAATGTCAGCAGTGGAAGAACTCGACCGCCGCTTCGGAATTCCCGGCGTGGCTAGAATTTGCGAAGGCAACGGCGGTCTGCCGCGAATCCGGATCACCGGTTCGCGCGCCGACGGCGAGATGTATCTACACGGCGCACAAGTGACCTCTTGGAAGCCGGCTGGGAACGACGAGGTTCTCTTTCTGAGCACAAAATCCCGTTGGCAGGAAGCCCAGGCAATCCGCGGAGGAATCCCGATTTGCTTTCCCTGGTTTCGCGCCAAGGCAGACGATCCGAAAGCGCCCGCCCATGGGTTTGTGCGCACAAGAAGTTGGCAGCTCGAGTCCATTGTCGAAGACAAATCTGGCGTCTGCGTGAGCATGTCCATCGAGAGCGACGAGCAAACTCGGCGCTGGTGGCCTGCTGACTTTCGCCTTCTACATCGCGTTGTTTTTGGTCCCAAGCTCACCCTGGAGCTCATCTGCACTAATATCGGCAAAACCGGTTTACGGTTCGAAGAGGCCCTGCACACCTACAACCGAGTGGCCGATGTTGCGAAGGTGCGGTTGGAGGGTCTGGATGCGGTGCATTTCCTCGACAATACCGACTCGAAC
>DATNKA010000741.1:0-2256 GCA_035603655.1 Candidatus Acidiferrales bacterium
TGTGATGACAGTCCATTTATCTGGCGCGACGAATGATCGGCCCGACCCGGCCGCAATAATCGGTTCCACAGTAATCACCAAGCCTTCCGTGAGGATTTGATTCGCTCCCGGATCAGCATAATTCGGCACTCGCGGCTCTTCATGGATAGTGCGTCCGATGCCATGCCCTCCGAGATCGCGAATCACAGAAAATCCGCTGCGCCTCACTTCTCGCTCCACGGCTCGACCAATCTCGGAAACCCGAAAGCCGGCTCGCGCCACCAGCATGGCCTTCGCGAACGCTCGCTCCGCACACGCGACCAGGCGCTGGCGCTCCTCCGTCACTTCGCCCACCGGAACGGTTACGGCCGCATCCGCCATGAATCCATCTTTCTCGACGGTGACATCGAGCTTGACTAGATCGCCCGTCTGCAGCGCGCGCTCCCCTGGGACACCATGCACCGCTTCCTCGTTAACGCTGATGCAGTTCACGCCAGGAAATTTGTAGACCAGCGCCGGAGCAGACCGGGCTCCATGCTGCCGCATCACACCAGCGCCTACTTCGTCCAACTCGGCCGTCGTAATTCCAGGGCGGACCGCGCTCTTCATGGCGCTCAGCATCAGGCACACGATGGCCCCCGCGGCGCGCATCCCGGCCAATTCTTCTGGCCCATTGATGGACATGGGATTACCTCAAACCCATAATATCGCGGAGCGGCCGATTCATGGCAACGGCCTTCCCTGTCCTCGGCAAATGTTCCCCGAAGTATGCGCCTCGACAAGACAACCCGGCGTCTAGCGATGATGTTCGTGAGTGACTATGATTAGGGCAGAAGAATTGTCACGATCTGAACAGCGGCCGGATCAGCGTTACGTCCCCGTAATCTTCACTCGAAGTTCTTCCGGCAGGCGTTCGCGGATTTCGGGAGGAAGCCGGTCATGCACGCGGCGTGCGCCCTCCTTGGCCGCGCCCAGCACTGTAACCGGCGCCGGAGTCGCCACCGCCACCACCAACAAGATCAATGCGGACAAGGCAAAGCCCGCCAGCGCCGCAATCTCCAGCCAGAAAGCATGCCGCGGGCCAAAGTGGCGGATCACTCCGAAGGCCAGCAGAAACACGCCGCCGGAAATGGAAGCGAGCGCGATCAGACCTACATCAATGATGCGATTCATTCGCTGCCGGCTGCGGCACCGGTCGCATCCCGCAAAGTGGCTTTCGTAGTCGCCGCGCATCTCTGGCGCCAGGCTGGAAATGTCGTAACGCCACCCCGCCAGTATCTTGCCCACAATTGGATCAATGCACTGCTGACTCATAGCTTGCTAGAGCTGTATCGGCGCCATAACCTCGGACTGTACCGCCACCACTACGCGGTTGTGAAACAACCCCCCGCGCAATGCCAGCGCTTTTTCTGCCTCTCTCCGCGCTATTTCCGGATGATTGTTCTGTTCAGAGAGATGCGCCAGCACGACAAACGCTGCACTATTATCATAGTCGCCGGTAAAGAAATCCGCGAGTTTCAGGTTCGAGAGATGCCCCACGTTGCTCGCGACCCGCTGCTTCACCGTCCACGGATAAGGCCCGCCGCGCAGCATCTCCACATCGTGATTGGACTCCATGATCAGAACATCGGAGCCGCGCAGGTGGTCGCGGACGTTAACCGGAAGATATCCCAAATCGGTGGCCAAGCTCACCTTGGCGCCTTCTACGCGGAATGTAAAACCCACCGGGTCGGCCGCGTCATGCGGAATGGTAAAGGGCTTCACCTCAATATCGCCTACCTGAAAGCGATGTCCCGACTCGAATTTCTCGAACTTTTCCAGTTGTGGGCGCTCCCCGTTTTCATTGCGCAACACTCTCGCCCAAGCCGCGTGCGTCGCCACCGTCATGAAGATTGGGATGCGGAGTTTCTTGGCCAACGTTGCTAAGCCGTAAACATGGTCGGAATGTTCATGGGTAATGAGAATGGCCGAAAGCGCCTGCGGATCCTCTCCGAGCGACTTCATGCGCTTGAATGTCTCACGGCAGGAGATGCCGGCGTCGACCAGTATCCTGGTGCGAGTGCTGGCCACGAACGCACAGTTTCCCCGGCTCCCGCTGGCCAGCATCGAGACAGTCACACCCATATACGCAGCATACGCGCCCCTCCTGTGGAACCGGGAGTAACTTTTCGGCTAGCCGATACCTTTGAGGGACCCCTTCCCGCCTTCGGGATTCCGCTCCTGGTTGGAAATCAGAACTGAATCGCGAAATTGGGAACTGACCACCGCCGGGGGCTT
>DATNKA010000742.1:0-16480 GCA_035603655.1 Candidatus Acidiferrales bacterium
AAATTTGCGGTCACAACCAATCAGTGCCTGTGACCGCGATCCGTCTTCGTCATCCTGAAGCGGAAGACCGACTCGCCGCCGATGGAATCGAACTGGCTCCGGGTGCTTTCCTGGCTTGGGGACGACGTGTGCAGCAGGGAGACATTACGAGAACATCCGCCTTCCGAGAGGGCTTGTGTGTTATTCAGGACGAGGCCTCGCAACTGGTTGCAGCCCTGGTCGGTGACGGAGCGAGCGCTCTTGATTGTTGTGCAGCCCCTGGCGGCAAGACTTTGGCCATCGCCGATCGCAATGCTAACTCGCACGTCACTGCGGTCGACGTCCATCCCCACCGCGCACGTTTATTACAGCGGCTAGTTCGCCCGCACCAGGTCGACCACGGGAGGGGAAGTGGCACGATCCTGGTAGTCGCGGCCGATGCGCGGCAACTGCCTTTCGTGGCAAGCTTTGATCGAGTTCTCGCGGACGTGCCCTGCTCGGGCACAGGAACTATTTCCCGTAATCCGGAAATCAAGTGGCGGCTAAAGCCCGCGGATCTCATTGAGTTGCCGGGCCGCCAGCTCGCGATCCTTCGGTCCGCTATGGCTCGGGTTGCCGCGGGAGGTCGCCTCATTTATTCCACCTGTTCTCTGGAACCAGAAGAAAACGAAGAGGTCGTCGAACGCGCTCTGGCGGAAGGCTCATGGTTTCGAGTACTCGACTGCCGCGACGAGCTTGATAAGCTTAAAAAAGCAGGCGAACTAAACTGGGATGACTCTTCTACGCTCACGCGTGGACCTTACCTGCGCACGCTGCCCGGGGTGCATCCATGCGATGGATTCTTCGCCGCGATCCTGGAAAAAATCTAGGGCGGTCTCACAGATGTTGTATCCCGCGCGGCGAAATGTCGTCCCGAGCAAGCGAGGGACCCGGGGGGTGCGGCGACAGGGGATGGCGAAAAGCTGAAAACCTAGATTCCTTGTCTCGTTCAGAATGACAAGCGTGCGTGAGTGGGAAGGATCCGCACAATTTACCGCACTTCAAAGTTCACGCTAGCACCCGCCAGAACTCTTTGCCCCGCCGGCGGGGATTGTGTGACGATCAGGCTGGTTGGAGACGGCTGAGCCGGAGCTGGAGCCAGCGAGATAGAGGGCGCAGTATCAGGGGCAGGCACACTCGCGGCTGGCGAAGCCATGCTCACATTTCCGAGTTTAAAGCCCGCATCCTGGAGCGTTCGGCTAGCACTGCCTAACGGCTGACTCACGAAACTCGGCATCACATAGGCTGGCGCATCGGACGCAACCGTTACCAACAGGCTGGTTTTTGGCGCCGCCACCTGGTTCGCATTCGCTGGCGGACTCTGCGCCAGCACCTGGTCCGCTGGAGTTCCGGGCAATTGCAGCCTCGCAGTCGAAGCCAGATCCACTCCGCGGCGCCGGATATTCCATTCCGCAGCGCGCTCACTTTGCTTTGTAACGTCCGGAATCGCCACCCGCTGCGGTCCCAGGCTCTGGGCCACGCGCAACTGCCATCCCCGGCGCACTTTCATTCCCGGCAACGGCAACTGTGTCATGATTCGTCCCTCAGGAATTTGCGGGCTGTAATACTGCCGCTCCACTTCGATCTGCAATCCGAGGCCGGCAACAGCACGTCCCGCGTCGGCTGGCGTGAGTCCAATGATCGCGGGCACTTCCACTTCCTGTCCGTGAATTGCGAATCGCATTGCCGTCAACGCCGAAACCAGCGCCACAACTACCAGAGTCAGCGCTAGTATGGCAAAGCGAAAGAAGGATTTCATAACCACCAGAAACTAAGGGTGATGAATAATGACGTGTCGAGTGACGTGATCAGCGATCATTTAACAATCTTAGTGGGTTTCATCCGCGCCTGGAATGTTATCTGGCGTGTCGACCTTTTGCGCCACCGGCCCCAGTATTTCTGGCAGTGGCTGGAACTGTCCCGGATCTTTCCCAGCCATGGCGCTGGCCATGAAGTTCATCCAGATTGGCAGCGCGGCGTGCGCACCGGTTTCTTTCGGACCCAAGGTTTTCTTCTCGTCGAATCCCATCCACACGCCGCAAGTAATTGCAGGCGAGAAACCCACGAACCAGGCGTCGGTGAAATCGTTGGTTGTGCCCGTTTTTCCGGCAGCCGGGAACGGCATCTTCGCTGCCGCTACTGCAGTTCCATGCAGCACCACTTCACGCAGCATCGTGGTCATAATACGCGGGGTGCGGGCGCTGATTACATCCTTCACGTCCGGATAGTTCTCTTCCAACACTCGCCCCTCATAGTCGGTCACTTTGGTGAGGTAACGAGGGGTGACGCGCACACCGTCATTAGGAAACACGCTGTATGCCGAGGTCTGCTCCATCAAAGTGATCTCCGCCGAGCCTAGCGCGACCGGCAAGTAAGGCGGCAGCTTGGCCGTGATTCCAAAGCGCTCCGCGGTTTCAATCACACTCCTGATGCCGACTCTGCTGGCCAGTCTCAGGGCCGGGATATTTCGTGATTGCGCGAGAGCGCGGCGCAAAGTAATGATCCCTTCGAACTTTTCGTCATAGTTGTGCGGCGAGTAAGGCCCGGAACCAGTCTCGAAAGTTACCGGTTCATCGAGAATAGTGTCGTCCGGGCTTCCCCCTTTTTCGATCACCGTGGTGTAGACGTAAGGTTTGAAAGACGATCCTACTTGCCTCAAAGCTTGAGTGACCCGATCGAATTTCGATTCGCTGAAATCCCGTCCTCCAACCATCGCCTTGATCCCGCCGGTCGTGTTATCGATCGCCACCAAAGCTCCTTGTGCGCCGGAATCCTGTTCCAGGCTCACGCGGGCCGCGCCATTGGCGCTCAGCGACAGTATTCTTAAATAGCAGATGTCTCCCGGTTTCAGCAGATCCTGGATTTTACCCTTTGTCCAGGCCACATCCGCCTGCCCTATGGCCGCCGCGTAGCGTCCGAATTTCAACGTCGCAAATCCAACTCCAGATGAAGTTACCAGCGCGTGAATGTATCCATTGACCTCCGGTTCTTCATCCCAATCAGCATGCTGGTATTTGTCAATCGCAGTTCCTTCTGCGACTACATTTTCCAGATGTCCTTTCCATCCGTGTCGCCGCTCGTAGGCCGCCAAACCATCGAGCACCGCCAGGTTGGCCGACTTTTGCAGATCGACATCGAGCGAGGTATAGACTTTTAATCCCCCTTCGTGCACCTGGTCGGCTCCGTACTTGTTTTCCAGATACCGTCGTATCTCCTCGACGAAATAAGGGGCCAGTGAGTTTGGATCGTGTTGCAGATGCAAGGCTACAGGCGACGAGCGAGCGTCCGCCGCCTGAGCCGCTGTAATCTTTCCATCTTCGAGCATGGCATTGATCACAAGGTTGCGGCGCTTCATGGCCCGGTCCGGATGGTTGATGGCGGAATAAATCTGCGGCCCTTTCGGCAGACCAGCCAGTAGCGCGGCTTCGGCCAGCGTGAGTTGTCGAGCCGGCTTGCCGAAGTAGTATTCCGATGCGGCCTCAAACCCGTATACGCCATGCCCCAGAAAAATCTGATTGGCGTAGAGCGTGAAGATCTGCGGTTTGGTGAAGCGACGCTCGATCTGAATCGCGAGCATCACTTCCTGCACCTTGCGATGGAACGAGCGGTCGGGCGAAAGAAAAAGATTGCGCGCCAGTTGCATGGTCAAGGTCGATGCGCCCTGTACCTTGCCGCCGGACTCGAGGTCGCGGTAGGCCGCTCCCACAATTCGCCAGAAATTGATGCCCGAGTGCCGGTAAAAATCCTTGTCTTCGATCGACACCAACGCGTCCCGCAAGACCGGCGCAAAATCATCGTAACCCGCCACCACTCGCCGCTGCAGGGCAAAAGATCCGATCACGCGATCGTGGTCGTCATACAGCTCCGTGATCGAACTTGGCCGGTACGCTTCCAGAGCTTCCACCTGCGGCAAATCGGTGGTGTAGACCAGCAGAAGTCCGGCGGTCGCTCCCACCAGTGCGGAAACCAGCACCAGCAAGCCGAATAACACGCGGCCCACAAACTTCCGTCCGGCAATCTCGACGGGGGGAAGATCTCGGTAGAGGGACTCCATGGCGAGGTAAGTCCAGAATAGCAGGGCGTCAATCGCTTCGATAGCTGCAACCCGAGACCGGAAACGATTAGTTCGCGGCCCCCTGCGCGAACCGGCAGAAGGACAAAAAGCATCGCGCATCTCACGATGCGCGATGAAATCACAAACTGTCAGTACCTATCTAGCTCGACCGGCTCTTTAACACTTCGACGGCCTTGCGTAACTGATCATCCTGGGTATTTTTGGGCTTGGCCTCAGGCTCGGGAGCGGAAGGCTCCTGTTCTTCATCCTCAGGAACAATATTATCGCTTTCGTCCGCCACCACGACGTTGGGGGTGACAGCGGTTTCTTGAATCGACTTACCACTGGGCGAATAGTATTTCGCGACCGATAGAATCAGCGCGCCGCCGTCGGGCAGATCGATGGTTTTCTGCACCGATCCGTCGCCGAATGTCTTGTCGCCAACTACGTCGCCGCGGGCATTCTCGAGGATGGCTGCCGCCACCACCTCAGCCGCTCCCGCCGTTCCCTTGTTCACCAGCACGGCAAGGGGCAGCGAAGTTACAGCCTTCGCGGGATCTGCGTTGAACGCCTCTTTCGGAAACTTCTGCCCTTGCAGGTAGGTGATGGTTCCGTGGTTCAGGAAAAGATTAGCCGTGGCAACGCCCTCGCTCTCTTCTCCATCGGAGGTGTTCCGCAAGTCGAGCACCAGCTTCTTTGCCCCCGATTTTTCCAGCGACTTAATCTTCGCGGCAATTTCCTGAGACTTGCCCTTGGTCAATGCATCTACTTTCACGTAGCCGATGCCATCTTCCAGCATCTTGTCAGAGACCGGCGGAATGCTCACCACGTCGCGCGTAATGACCATCTTCTGGGGCTCAGCCTTGCGCGCCCGCACCACCGAAACATTCACCGTCGATCCCGGAGTTCCCCCCAGCGCCTCACGAATCTCCGGCAGGGACATATCCCGCGTGCTCTGGCCTTCGATCGATTCAAAGATGTCCGTGGCTTCGATTCCGGCCTTCTCCGCTGGCGACCCCGGGAGCACAGAGACCACATCCGCGTATCCAAAGCGTTTGGATACAGTCGCGCCAATTTCTCCCTTGGCTGACGACTTGTGCGCCTTGAAGGCCTTGTAGGCGGCAGGCGTCAGGTAACTGGAGTTCGCATCCAGCGACTCCACCAGGCCGTGCAGTGCGCCGTCAGTTACCTTGGGAATATTCGGATCTTCCACATACTCGCTTTGTACGCGCGACAGGACTTCACTATAGACCTGCATCTGCCGGTAGGAGCCATCGCCTGAGGAGGCATGCACGCCACCCAGCGAACCCACCACCACAAACAACAACACGGCAAAAGACGAAACCAGAATCGCAGCTTTAGTTTTCATGGACATCGCATTCTTCGTTTCTCGAAAAGGAGTTTCTTTCTCCAGCCCTTGCTTCATTATATCTGGTAGATGCAGCTTTTTGTCTGCTGGCTGCACTCGTTCCCGAGCTGCCCGTAAAGTCACCGGAATCGGAGCCCTGGAACAGTTACGACGAAAAGGGGCCAGGTTTCGTGCCCAAGGCCGCTTTACGCTGGCGGCTTGAAATGCAGCGTGATCAGACTCTGAACCGATACTACTCGACCATTCAACGAATAGGGCTTGAACCGCCATTGTTTCACTGCGTCGATGGCGGCCCGCGCAAACACCAGCGAACCTTGAAGGAATTTCGCGTCCTGGACCGAACCGTCGCGTCCAATCGACACCTGCAGCACCACACTGCCCCGCTGCCCGCCCGCCCTTGCCGCGTCAGGGTATATCGGGTCAGTCGGCTGTATCAGCAGATCCCAAGCTGCGGACTCCGGCAGATTCACGGGCTCAATCGACGACATCGCCGCTTCCACCGGCTTGGCTCCGCTGACCTCCGGAGTCATGGAAGCCAGCTGTGACCTGAGGCTTGACGGGATAGCGCCATTACCAGCCGGGCCTGGAACTGCCTGGGGCGGCGTAGAAACTTGCACGGGAGACGCAATCGGACGCGGCTGTGGTTGTGAAACCGCCGCTTGGGCCACACGCAGATTCGATTGTGCCAGACCTCCGGAAGGAACACCGCCGGGCGACCCGACTACGGTCCCTCCCGCTATATCTCCGGCGCTTGGTGCCGCCGGATCCTTCACTTGGTCCACCGCCAGCTGCGACTGACCATTGTCTATTGATCCGTTCCCTATTGATCCACCCTGGCTTCCGTTCGGGGATACATTCTCTTCCGTGGCCGCAGTCGCGCTGGCCGCCTCTGAACCCTTCACTGGTTTCGCGGTCGGATCAATTACGGGAAGCACCCGAATCTGGGAAGGATCCGTGGTCGCATCCGGAATATTCGCTACAACTGGGAACTTGTATTCGTCGCCCTCCTGACCGAAGCTGTCATGTTGTGTCACCGTCTGCGGCACTTGAGTAGGCGGGGGGTTCAGCAAATTCCTTCCCGCATGCGTGGTGCTCCGATAGACTGTGGCCAGCGTTCGTCGGGTTCGCGGCAGCGCCACCAGCCCTGCACACGCAATCACCAACGTGCTCACCAGTAAAGACTTGCCAAGATGTTGACGTCGCCCCGCCCCGGGCTCGACCTCGTTTTTGTTCGATTCCCCGGACATGTAGGAGAAAAGCGCCGCTTCAGGAGCGGTGTCCTGATGAAACTCCTTTTTCGGAAGCTTTCCATCCTCAGTGGGCGGCATGGATTGCGAACCGACAGATGGCGTTTCGCCATATCCCAGCAATTCGCCCGGCGTCGAAGGCGCCGGCGATGAGGGTTCTGGCCTCGTCAACCGGGCTTGCAGCGAGGCCCAGCCATCCAGCGCTTTCCGAGGGGCAGGCTGCTGCGGTGATGCGCTCTCGACCGCGGAGGCCATGGGCTCGAGTTCGGTGAGCGCATCAACTTCCGAGGCGGCGGCCTGGTCGAGGGATTTCTGAACTTCACATTCCGTGTCGAATTGTGCCCCCGGTGCCGACCGTGACCCCTGAAGAAATTCTCCTGCCCGGAAGGTTTTTTCGGAGTCCTGGGGCAGTGACGCCGGCAGTGAGACCGTGCCCGCGCCCGAAGCCGCGGCAGCCATAGCATCCATTTCCTTCACTTGCGCTTGCTCGAGGGCTTCTGCTGGTATGCGCGCGGGCGAGGGCTGCTTCGAGCGCAGCAATTCGCAAGCAGTCGTCATCGTGTCGCGCACTATTTCCGGTCGAATCGGCCTGACGATGATTGAGTTGGCCCCGGCCTGTAAAGCCTGGGGCAGCTTGGCATCATCGCTGACGATCGCAAGAGTCAGGGGACGCTGTGCGGCTTTTTGATCCCGTGCTGTTTTCAGCAGGAACGTCGCCTCGGGCTGATCCTCCCAGTCGGTGATCACAATCTGGAAAAGCTGCGTTGTCACCTTCTCGACCGCATCCACCGCGCTCCGGCAGTACTCCGCCTCGATGCCGAGGTCGGCGAGTACCTGCCAGATCGGCTGGACCATTTCTTGGTTCGAGGAGAATAAGAGGCAGCGCAGGGACATACTATTCCAGACTAGGCAACCCGAGTAACCACAGCAAGTTACCGAGGTGGTCAACGATTTCGAACCTAACCTTCCGGGGTACATGTCCATCTGGGGAATCGAACGTCGGGGCCTGTAACTTTCCGACTGCAGCCTGGCCAATCATCGCCTGCGCTAGAATGCTGGGTCGCTAGGTTGGGTCGTCAGACTGGTTGGTTAGCAACGTCCGCCCATGCCCGGCAGGCACAATATGCAGACTGCGGATGTGGTTATTGTCGGTGGCGGAATCGTAGGCTCGAGCATTGCCTGTCAGCTGGCGGCGAGCGGTTACCGGAGCCTTCTTGTGATCGAGCGCGAACCGGCTCAGGGCAAGGGATCCTCTGGCAGGAGCATGGGTGGCGTGAGGGCTCAATTTTCCCCTCCAGTGGGCACTCAGATGTCGCTCTGCTCAATTTTTTCTACGGCAAATTTGAAGCGAACTTGGGCTGTCCTGTGACTATCGGCCGCAAGGCTGCCTGTGTTGCACCACAGCGGACAAACACATGGCTTATTTGCGGACAAATTTGACCCCCAAGCGAAGACGGGACTGAAGGGTGTTCGGCTACTGGCTGCAGATGAGCTTGAGATGATCGATGCATCTTGGTTGAGTCCATGGCGCTTCACCGGAGGCCGGCTGATTCACGAAACGGCTGTACTGTGAGCGTGCTCGTTTTGAAAGGGCGCAGCTTGCGCCGCGCCGCAAAGATGCTCTTCTAAACAAACCATGTCCCTGCGAGAACACAACTACTGGCTCACCACCGCGGATTTCCCAAAAACAGAACCTCGTCCCCTTCCCGACCGCGTGGAGGTCGCCGTGATCGGCGCTGGTTTTACCGGCCTTTCCGCTGCGCGGACTCTCGCGAAGCGCGGCGCCACAGTGGCGGTCCTCGAATCCGAAACCATTGGCTGGGGCGCCAGTTCCCGCAACGGCGGAATGGTCCTAACCGGCATGAAGCTGGGGGTGAACAAACTCATCTCCATGTACGGACGCGAGCTCACGCAACGAATGTACGCGGCGTCGCTGGCCACCATCGATTGCGTCGAACAGATAATCCGTGACGAAGCCATCGACTGCGACTTCTCTCGTTGCGGCCACCTTGAAGTCGCCTGCAAGCAAAAGCATTTCGACGATTACGCCCGGCAGGCCGAAGTGATTGCCCGCGAGTTCAATCATCAGCTGCGCGTGGTGCAGAAAAATGAGCTGAGTGCCGAGATTGGATCGAGCATTTATTACGGCGGGATGGTCGATGAAGTCAGCGCAGGCGCGAATCCCGCGCGCTATGTCGCCGGCCTGGCCCGTGCCGTGGCAAATGCCGGAGCGGAAATCTTTGAGCATACCCAGGTGCAGAGCATCGGACGCAGCACCCGGCGAGGGGACCAGGGCTGGAGCATCACCACATCGCGGGGCACGCTGTGGGCGCGCGAGGTCTTCGTCGGCACTAGCGGCTACACGGGCAAAGCAACTCCCGCTCTGCGAAAGAAAATTATTCCGATCGGTTCGTTCATCATTACGACAGAAATTCTGCCGGCAGCCCTGGCGCACGAACTCAGTCCGCGCAGCCGCATGATCTACGACTCGAAAAATTATCTCTACTACTATCGCCTCACGCCCGACCGTCGTATGCTGTTCGGCGGCCGAGCCGCATTCTTCCCGGAGAACGATCAGACCATCCGGCGCAGCACAGAAATACTGCGCCGCGGCATGATCGACGTCTACCCCCAACTGCGCGACGCCGAAGTGGAATACGTCTGGGGCGGAACGCTGGACTTCGCCTTTGACATCATGCCGCACGCCGGCGAGATCGACGGCATGTATTACGCGGTAGGCTACGCAGGGCACGGCGTAGCCATGGCCACCTACCAAGGCCAGAAGATGGCGGAATTAATCGCAGGTGATAAGCCGGAGAACCCTTTTGTAGGCATTCCATTCCCCGGCGCGCCGCTCGGGCTGTACAACGGTAAGCCGTGGTTTCTGCCGTTCGCGGGCATGTGGTACAAGTTTCTGGATTGGGTGAGTTGAGGAACTTGGGTTTGGAGCCACAACAATATTTGGACCGGTCTCGCCTGGTTAAAAGCACACCCCAGCGGTTAAAGGTTTCCTAGATTCGGAAAAGGGAAGGGTGCGTATGGGAACGTTGTTGGGTGGGTTGAGTCCCAAAAAGCTTTCGCAGAACGCGTGCAGGGTCAGGTTGAAGGGCTCGACTGCACGCGCGCGGTCCAGGCAATAATTCCGTAAACCAGCGGCCCCAGCACCATTGCAATGGCCCCGCCAATCAAAGCAAACCGGTCGCTCCCGAGCAGCGCAACCAACGCCATCGCCACTGGCGCAGCCACCACATAGAGCAATCCAGCCCGCCCTCCGGGAATTAGAAACGCGCGGGGCATTTCCGGACGCGTACGGCGCAGCTTCCACGCCGACAGCACCGTTAGCACGGTCGTGGCCGAGCGCAGCCAGATATAGACCGAGATGAGTTGGCCAAGACTCTGCCACGCCAGCAGCGCATAGATAATCGCGGAAACGACAACCGCCAGCCATGGGGTGCCATACCGTGAGTGCTTTCGCGTGAGCGCCGCGGGCAGGTATCCATCTTCGGCCATGGCAGAGGGCATGCGCGTTGTCGTGAGGACGGTGCTGTTGAGCAGCGCGACGTTCGCAACCATTGCTGCCAGCGTCATCCACGTGCCCAGCCATGGGCGCCCGGAAAGCGATCCGCCGATGATCTTGGCTGCATCCGAGAAATATCCCGTATGCCACTGCTCCCACCTGCCTGCCGACGCGAGTCCTGCGAGGGTGGGCAAAAAGTAAGCCGCAATCGACAGCGGCACTACCATTGCCAACGCCCGCGGATAGGCCCGGTGCGGGTTCTCCACTTCTTCCGCCACGGTCGAAAGCTGTTCATATCCGGAATACAGCCACAGACCCAGCGCGAGTCCCACGCCAAAGATTTTGAAGGTGGGCTGGTGTGGCGGGATCAACGGGACGAACGGATTATGATGCCAACGCATAAGCCCCATCGCGATCATCGTAATCACCGGCACAAAAATAAAAATCTCCAGCCCGGTCGCGACTTTCCCCACCATCTCAATGCCGCGTACGTTGATCCAGGTGATGATCGCAATCAGCGCGACAGAAACCAAATAGTGTTTCCATCCGGTGATTCCGGGAAAGTAGTACACCAGATAATCGGTGAAGAGAACGGCGTAAGCTCCGCCCAGCAGGAATGATGCCGACCAGTTCCACCAACCCGCGAGGAATCCCCAGAAATCGCCGAAAGCGGCGCGCGTCCAGCGATAGAAGCCGCCCTCGACCGGCATAGCCGTAGTGAGTTCCGCCGACACCAGCGACACCGGAATGCACCAGAAAAATGGCAGCACGAGTAGATAGATCAGGGTCATCCCCGGACCCGAGGTGGTCACCATATCCTCAAGACCGAAGGGGCCGCCCGTGGTGTAGGAAAACATCACGAAGACGAGATAGAAGAGCCCGGCTTTGCGAAGCGAGGAGGCGTTGCCGTTGGAGGGGGTCAAGGTGTGTTGGTGTCGCAGCCACTAAGCAGCCAGGACTCCTGTCAGCGCGCCTTCAAGTTCCAGCAGCTTTCGCTTCACGCCCAGGCCGCCGCCGTAGCCGCAGAGCGTGCCATCGGAGGCGATCACGCGATGGCATGGCACCACGATCGCGATCGGGTTACGATTGTTAGCCATACCCACGGCGCGAAACGCATTCGGCTTGCTTACCGCGCAGGCGATGTCCGCGTAGGTGCGCGTCTCTCCGTAAGGAATTGCCAGCAAGGCGCGCCAGCAGGCCAGTTGGAAATCCGTGCCGCGAAGATCGAGCGGGAAGGAGAACTCGCGCCGTGAGCCGGAGAAATATTGTTCGAGTTCGCTGATGTAAGGTTGCAGGCTGTGAGGCGAATCTTCGAATCGGAGGCCCTTTTTTTCTTCCCGAAGATGGCGCGGGTTCGGGCGTATCGATGGCTGGCCTGATGCCCGGGCGTCGAATTCCAGCGCGACCAACCCTTGGCTGGAAGCTGCCAGAAACAGCGGCCCAATCGTTGAGTCCATTTTCGAGCAGTGAAGAATCTCCATGAAGTTCAACCTCCGCCGCAGGACAACGATACCAGACCGTTTACCTTTTGGGTCCTGTCCCGCGCCTTTAACAGCCGACAATGTCCGGCCTCGGATCTGACACCTGAGGCACTGGCGAGAGTTGACAGAAAGCCGTTTTTGGCCCAAAGTGTGGGCGGCGTGCTTATGGCTCTGTCCTTGTCCCCTATGAAGAAAGCAGTGTTCGTGGCCGTCGCCGTGGTGTTGGCGCCGGTGCTGCTCGTCGGAGTGGTGGCCATGGCGGCGGGCGACTGGCGGGACATTGGCGCTACGGCTGGCGGGGATCAAGTTTTGGTCAGCTCGGTTACTGCGCAGAGGCACAACCTGCGCACGGCGTGGATTCGCGTGGAATATAAAGAACCTGCCAATTCGCCGCAAGGCGGTTCGTTTGTGGAGCTTAGAGCGCGGGTTCACTTTAACTGCGCGAGCGGCAGCGCGGTGACGAACTCCGAATGGTTTTATTCTCGCGATCGTAACGGCAAACTTGTGGTCAGCAAAAAGATGCGCCACGACGATCAATTCGGACTGGCGGCTGAGGGCAACTTCGGGGAGATGGCCCGGGAGTTTGTTTGTAAGCAGAGGTAAGCAGGCTACCCGCGCAATTGCCCTGCGTCCACGCTTATTCGGACGACACCTGATCCAGCCCGCCTCAGGATTTCCACAGGCTGGCACCTCGGTAACTTCTGGACCTCTTCCACGCGCGCCTCTTCCGTCATATCCTGATTGAGAGACGTCGCGGCGCAAGCAGGCGCGTACACTCGCCCTTGGTAATGGATTCATTTCGCATCTATTCGCTAGTGGCTGCCGGAGGTGCCGTTGCTTTGGCCGCCTTCGCGCTCTTGCGGCGTAAGCCTAAAGGTCCGGCAGATCTCGAGCGCGAGCGTCGCACTTGGCTGGACGGTGTGGGTCGGATCACGGACGGCACGGTCATAGACGTACAGGAGCTGGCCCCTGACAACGGGCATCACGCCGCCATTTTACTCATCTATAAATATGACGTGGCGGGCGTCTCCTACGAGTGCTCGCAAGACGTAACCTATCTGCGCCAATGGATTAACCTTCATTCCTGTCGGCTCGGCTTGCCCACGTCGGTGAAGTACGACCCCCACAATCCAGGGAATTCGCTGGTGGTTTCGGAAAGCTGGATGGGGTTAAGACAGTGAGAATGCTTCAAGATTGCTCTATGCCTTTCGAACTGCCATCCGCAAAAAGATCACAACTACGGTTCTTGAGTCCCCCATCAGATCTGATAATCCTCCTGAAATAAATCTTGGGGAGAAATGTCCGGGATTGACTTTTGTTCGTCAATGGGCTCGCCAGATTCTTCTCCCGGCACTGCGCGGAGGTGTTGCTGAAAGCGCTGACGCAACTCATGCAGTTCCGTGGCCAACTTGATAATCACATCGGACAGCGGGTCACGGATGTCTTTGGGGTCGGTGATAACCACGCGTTTGCCGTCGCGCAGAACGATGTGTCCAGGCACGCCCACGATTGTGGAATTGGCGGGTACATTGCGCAGCACCACTGAGCCTGCGCCCACGCGACAGTTGTCTCCGATGGTGATATTACCCAGCAGTTTTGCCCCGGATCCGATCGAGATATTATTGCCGAGGGTGGGATGACGCTTGCCCTTTTCTTTGCCGGTGCCGCCCAGGGTCACGCCCTGATAGAGGGTCACGTCATTGCCGACGATGGCAGTTTCACCGATGACCGTTCCAGTTCCATGGTCGATAAAAAGACGCTGACCCAGCTCTGCGCCGGGGTGGATTTCAATTCCCGTGAACAGGCGCGTGAATTGTGAATTGAGCCGTGCCAGAAAGCGCATGCCGTGTCGCCACAGCCAGTGGCTGAAGTGATGCGCCCAAACCGCATGCAGACCGGGATAGCAAATCAGCACTTCCAGGTAGGAACGAGCGGCAGGGTCGGCCTCGAAAACAGTTGCGACATCCTCGCGAACGGAGTGGAAAAAGCTGATCATCGTGCAGCTCTTGGTTCTCGCCGCTTTTTCTCAGAACTTAGACTGGGAAATTATTCTTTCTTCCCCTATGAACGTAGCTTACCGCATGGCAGAGTGCAAGGATACAAAGCCGCCGAGGAAGCCGAGGACTGGGTGCCTAGCTGCCGGTCTGAAAGTCGCCGCTGTGAGCGATGGTGATGCGGAGGTATTTGTAAGGATTGACGGGAGTGTCGTTGATGCGAACTTCGTAGTGAAGATGTGGACCGGTGGAGCGGCCGCTGAGACCGACATAGCCGATCGTGTCGCCGCGATGGACGCGCTGGCCGGGTGTGACGGCGAAGCCGGAAAGATGGCCATACCTGGTAGAGATGCCATGGCCATGATCCATCATAATGGCCTTACCGTATCCCCCCATGAAATCGGCGAACGTAATTACCCCATCGGCGGGCGCAATCACCGCATGCCCATAGCTGCTGCCGATATCAACGCCACTGTGAAATGCACCTTCCCCGTTGAAGGGATCAATGCGCTCGCCAAAACTTCCCGTGACTTGGCCTTCGACCGGCCAGAGATTGGGTGCGGCATTGGCGCGGTACCAGTCGGCCGTGGTGGCGTTGCGAGTCATTCCGAGACTGATTCCGACCGTGGCATCGCCGGTGAGTGCGGAAGTGCGCAGCACCCCCAGTTGGTCGAGCGAAGAAGTTACGTCAGCATCGTGAATTTCCTGCTGAGTAGCCGTGACCAAGGTGGGCTGCGACTTTAAGCCGTAAAGGGCGGATACCTCACTCGCAATTGAGCCAAGAGAGGCGACTTGCACGTCGCGCTCTTTAGCGACCTCTTCCAACTTGGAGTAACGATCCTTGAGTTGCTCTTTCTCGGTCCGTAGCTGGTTATAGCGGGAGACCTTCAGCAGCATGCGTGTGTAGGAACTGGCGATGCCGGTGAGACCGAGGAATCCGATGGCCGCGCCGACTACGAATAAATACAAGTAATGGACTGGGATGGAGATCTTGCGCAGCTGGCCGTCGTCTCCCCGGGCAACGAACAGGATGTAGAAGCGCTTCCGCAAATGCTTTCCTTCTTCCGCTTTAATGGTCAGGGCCGGAACTCCAGGCAATGTTCTGAGGTTCGAGAAAGCCGGTTCGGACAACCTGACTGATCCGGGCACGCGTCCCCATCTTGGGAATGGAGATTCCTGACGCCCTGCTGTTTTACGGAACCAACGGTCGAGCCTCCAAGTCTTTTGTTGTCTGCAATTCCTAAGGAATGCAGAACTTAGCTCGGCCAGAGATCTTCGTGAATGACTGCTAAAAGGTAACAAACTGGGTTCCCCCTGTCAACGGGAGCACACCGTATTTGGAGTTACGTAAGCCGGTAATCAGAAGTTGACTTGGGACAGGTCCGGCTAGCTCGGCGGGCCAGGGGCTGAAGTGAACCGAAGGCCATGTTCGGAGTTGGGAGCAGACAGCTCACATCGCTACGCCGTCGCCCCCCTATATATTGATTAGCGTGGTCATTGCCGAAAGAGCGCTGATCGCCGAAATCCGCCGCCTCGCCAAGCCTGGGAACAATCCGGCAGTCCTCACCGGCATTGGCGACGACTGCGCCGTGCTGCGGCTTGCCGGGCACTCAGGGAAGCCGACCGACGTACTGGTGACAACTGACTTCTCGCTGGAAGGCATCCACTTCCGCCGCGACTGGCATCCGCCGGAGTCGGTTGGTCACCGCTGTCTGGCGCGGGGACTGAGCGACATCGCTGCCATGGGCGGGCAGCCGCTGGCAGCCTTTCTTTCGCTGGCCTTGCCGAGCGATCTGCCGCAGAGCTGGTTTAAACTCTTCGTCCGCGGTTTGATCACCTTAGCGGAAAGATATGGCGTAACTCTGGCGGGCGGCGATACGGCTCAGTCGCCCGATGGAATTCTTGCAGACATCCTTGTCCTGGGCACCGTACCCAAAGGGCAGGCGGTGTTGCGTTCGCGGGCGCAGGTGGGCGACCGCATTTACGTGAGCGGAGAGCTAGGCGGTTCGGCGGACGCCGTTCGGCTGATGCGGAAAGAGACGCGAAGCCAGCCCAGGGCCAGGCTCAATCCGCGAGAGTATCCTCGCCATTTTTTCCCCGATCCGCGAATAGGCCTGGCCCGCATTCTGCGTGAGAAAGGGCTCGCTTCAGCGATGATCGATACCAGCGACGGCCTCTCCACCGATCTCGCCCACATCTGCGAAGAAAGCCAGGTCGGGGCAGAACTGCAGGCAGGGTCGATCCCGCTGGCCAGGGTTGGCAGGCCATTGCGGGAAGTTAAGATGGAACTCGCGCTCGACGGCGGAGAGGACTACGAACTCCTTTTCACCGCTCCTCGCGCGAAACTGATCCCATCCCGAATTGCCGGAGTTCCCATAACGCAAATTGGTCAGATCACACGCGGACCGAAGATCTACCTGAAAAAACCTCACCAAGCGCGATCCGAACTAAAGTCCGGGGGGTGGGAACATTTCCGCAAGTAATGGGTACTTTGGTTACCTGTCATCCGGTATGTCTGTACTCTCCCATGCAAAACGGTACTAGAGTAGGGGCATGTCGTCCTGCCGAGTTCTCTCCGCTCGCGTTCTGTTTGTCTTGCTGGCGATCGCCGCCACCGCGGCAACGCTCTCTGCCGAAAAGAAACAACCGCCGCCGCCCCCGGCTCATGCCAAGTCTCCGGCGCCGGCGGTAACCGACGAATACATCCACAAAGAGTTTGGCGATAATTGCTCGCTGCTGAGCGGCCCGCCGCAGTTTGCTGGCGATCTCGATGGCGACGGCGTGGATGATCTTGTCATTG
>DATNKA010000743.1:0-2688 GCA_035603655.1 Candidatus Acidiferrales bacterium
CGGTCTGCCCTGATTTTGGGTAGATCGGCAGCAAGTTCAGGTCGCATAGTAATCGAGTAGCGGATAGATTCACCCTGAAGCAATGTGAATATTTCGTGGACGATTTCGTTCACGTCGACCAGTTCACGCTGTGCAGGAGACTTCCTGTAGAACGAACGTATACGGTCGATGATCTCCGCCGCACGATTCCCGTACTTATCGATTCTGGCTGCTGCCGCACGAGCCCGATCCAGATTGGGAGGTTCGTGCGCAAGCCATTCAATGCAAATGTTGGCGCTGGTGACGGCGGCGGCAATGGGCTGTTTGATTTCGTGTGCCAGTGACGCGGCCATTTCTCCCAACGTACTCACACGATCGATATGTGCCAGGTCGGCCTCGAGTTGTCGCAGTTTTTCACGCTCTTGCTCGGCAGATTTGAGCGCTGTGATGTCGGTCGAGCTGCCTACGAACTGCTCCAAATCTCCTGTTTTAGAAAGGAAGGGATGGCCAACCGTGCGAATCCACTTCACCATTCCATTCGGTAAAAGGGTACGGAACTCCAGATCGTAATCCGCTTTTTCCACGATTGCCCGTTCGATCGTGCCCGTCCACTTAAGGCGATCCTCCGGGTGGACGCGTTCGAAATAATCTTCCCAAGTCGGCGCTCCCAGAGCTGGATCGAAGCCGTAAATCCGGTACCACTCTTCGGAGAGGTGCACCGTCTTCCGATCCGCTAAGCGCCAAGCCCAGCTGCCCGTGTGGGTCAGCTTTTGCGCCTCGGTCAAGTGCGCTTGCCGACGCTCCAACTCCTGGTTTAGCAGTTCTTGCTCGGTGATATCGATGGCGGTGCCGAGAAATCCTTTAAGGAGTTCGCCGTTAACAATGGGAATTCCGACGCTTCGAATGTAGCGTTGCTCGCCGTCGGGGCGAACAATTCTTTTTTTTACATCGCAGCCAGAACGTTCTGCATGCATCCTTTTTATGGTCTCAGCCATAAAATCTCGATCTAGCGGGTGAATGGTGGCTAGATACTCTTCAAGTGTCGGGGCTCCCATCTGCGGATCGAGCCCGTAAATTCGAAACAGCTCCTCAGACCAGTACTCAAAAAAACCAGAGGGGTTAAATGCCCAACTACCCATCTGGGCGAGCCGCTGCCCTTCGGTGAGATAGAATTGGCTTTGCTGAAGCGCGTCCTCGGCGCGTTTGCGATCTTCGATATCGGTAGCCGCAACATACCACCGCATGATCTGACCCTTATCGTCGCGCACTGCACTGAAACGAGTCAAAAACCAGCGATAGTTTCCGCTGCTCTTTCGCACTCGGAACTCCAACTCGTAAGAAGCGCCGCTAGACAGGGCACGAGCAGAATGAGCGTCCACCCTTTCCCTGTCATCGGGATGAAGAAACTCATCGCTATCAGGTCTCTGGCGCCACTCATCAAGACTAATGCCGAGGTAGTCGAGCAGAATACGGTTGGCATAAAGGCGTTCGCGGTTGGGGCCGAACACCGTGACGAGTTGGGGGGCAAGGTCCACAATCTGTCGTAGCTCTGCATCCTGTTCGCGGATTTTGTCCTCCGCGCGCTTGCGGTCAGTAATGTCCTGGACCGTACCGAACATTTGGCAGGTCCTCCCCGACGCGTCTTTCTTCACGTCGCCCTGACTATGCACCGTGCGCAGTTCGCCACTGGGACGGATGATTCGGTGTTCCACGTCCGTTCGCAATCCTCCTCGAAGTGCTTCCTCGGCCACTCGGAAAACAGATTCTAAGTCTTCGGGGTGGATCATTTTTCGTACAACAGCCATGTCTATCGGATACTCCTGAGGCCGCAGTCCATAGATGCGGTAGGTCTCGTCTGACCAGATCACGCGATTCGACGTCAGGTCCCACTCCCAGTAGCCGACATGTGCAATCCGCTGGGCTTCTTCAAGCTTGGCTTTGCTGACTTGCAAGTCGTTAGACACCAACTGCAGGGCTTCCTCGGCGCGTTTGCGATCTTCGATGTCGGTCGTGACCCCATACCACTTGACAATGTTTCCTCCTTCGTCTCGGAGCGGCACCCCGCGGTCCAACTGCCAGCGGTATTGCCCATCCGAGCGGCGCGATCGCACCTCATTTTCGTAAGGCTTGCCGGTAGCAACCGCTTCCTTCCATTTGCCTGCGTGTCGCTCAAGATCATTAGGGTGAATTAGCGTTTGCCACCCTGATCCGGCCATCCGCTCCGCCGACATACCCGAGTACTCCACAAATCGCTTGTTAACGTAAGTATTGGAGCCGTCGGGCAGAGTACTCCACACTGTCGCCGGAATGGTGTCCACAACGTCTCGCAGATGCTTTTCCTGCTTAATGAGGCGATGAACACGCCAGCGATGAAGAGCCCAGAGCAGTGCAATGAAGGCTCCGACAAAAAAGAATCGGAACCAATTCGTCTGGTAAAAGGCCGGAGCAACGAGGAAATCGAGGGACGCGTCGGCTTCGCTCCACACGCCGCTGTTGTTGCAAGCCTTCACCCGGAATGTGTAGTTTCGCGGCGGAAGGTTTGTGTAGAAAGCTTGCCTTCGAGTTCCGGCATCCTGCCACTCTCGATCATAGCCTACCAGCTTGTACTGGAAATGCACCTTCTGAGGAACAACAAAGCTCAGAGCCGTGAAGTCAATCTCGAGATCACGTGTAAGGGCTGGAAGACGAAGGCGGCTCTGAGGCGAATAT
>DATNKA010000744.1:0-14661 GCA_035603655.1 Candidatus Acidiferrales bacterium
TCGTTAGATTTGGGTGTCCGGAGTCCGGTCCGGCATGCGCGCCGACCGCGGTGTTATTGGAGCCGGTGGCGTTCGCAACCAGCGCGTTGCTTCCGATCGCGGTATTGAAACCTCCGGATGTATTTGCCGAGAGTGCAAATAAACCGACTGCGCTATTGTCGGATCCAGATGTATTCAGTTTAAGAGCTGCTACCCCGCCGGCAGTGTTGTCGATCCCCGTGGTGTTATTGAGTAGTGCGATCTGCCCGACGCCGACATTGTCTCCGCCCGTGCCGGTCTGGTTTCCGGCGAACCCGAGATATGAATTGGCCGTGTTCATCGAACCAAACGCGAACGGATTCCCGCTTATGTTGAAACTGTTCAAGGCATTTACCACCGAACCGCTGACCAATCCGTTCGAAGTCACATCGCCTAGCACCCTCTGACTGGCGGCGAAGGTATTAGCCGCGTTCAGTTGTGGAATCTTGGTCGTATCCAGGCTTAGCGTCACGGCGCCGCTGGTGCCGCCACCGGTGAGATCTGACCCTGCTGTCACTCCAGTAATCGTTCCCTTGCCCGTGCCTGGGAACGTCTGCCCCGCGGCAAATGTAATCTGGCCGTTGGTGGCGAACTTTAGTCCGGTCTCTGTGGGCGCGGCGGTGCCCGCGCCGAACAGTAAGTTCAGTGTCCCACCCGGAGTGGCTGTGTTATTGCCTGCGGGTTCAGCTTTGAACTGGAAGGTTTGACTGACTGCGGTGCTGTTGCTGCTGTTGAATGACGATGCCGCCAAGTTGGCGGGCTGGGAACTCTTACCCGCAGCTGCGCTGGCCACGCCAGTTGCGGGAAGGCTCAACGTGCCCATCACCGACTCCGTACCTCGGATTGTGGCGCCCCCTTTGACGTCAAGCGTCGTTGCCGGCGAAGTCGT
Organism: Candidatus Acidiferrales bacterium; assembly: GCA_035603655.1. Classification (GTDB taxonomy): domain Bacteria; phylum Acidobacteriota; class Terriglobia; order Terriglobales; family Acidobacteriaceae; genus Sulfotelmatobacter. Next base: position 908 of record DATNKA010000744.1, read on the forward strand.
CCCGATGCCGATCTTGACGGTGGCACCACTTCCACTCTGGCTGATGCCCGAGTTTTCAATGTCCGTCGCCGTGCTCCATAGCGGGATGGAATTCACGGTGCCCCCTGAGGTAGTCACGCCGGAAGTTGTAAGAGGAGTACCCGGGTTAGAAGCCGCATTGGAAGACGAGGCGACACTGGTTCGTGTCGTTAAGACGAAAGCCGACGGCGGTAACCCGCCGATCGTTTCTGCGTCGGCCGCCTTTAACGCGTAAGGAACGCTCAATAATAAGACTCGGGCGGGCGCTGGTAGCCCCTGCGGCTCTATGCCCAACCACCGTGCCTCTTTCGAGATGAAGAGTTCCGCGGGCAATCCATCGCTCTTCGTCGTTCCCAGCATTACGGAGTAATGGCCAGAAGAGTCGGGTGTGAGGTTCTGAGTTTCCGTCCACAGAGCGACCCCGCCGTACTCGTCCTTGTAGAAGGCAAAAGTAACCCCAACGATCCCTTGGGCGGGATTCCCGCTGGCGTCTTTCAGGACCCCAGTAAACCGGATTAAGTGCGGGATGGATGCGTTGCCGTCGGTATTGGACTGCTGGGCGGCGAGGGAGGCAACGGTCACGATGCTGAGGCACAACAAGGGAAACAGGATGTGGGCGCTTCGGGTCATGCGGATAGTCTCCAGTGGCGGGCCCCGATCTGCGATCTCGGATGAAATTCCCGGTATTTCTAACAACGGCAAAACTATGGGAAGCAGCTCACTGGTCCGTCGAAATGCCTGTGCACTCAACTAGGCCAAGCCGCCAATGGCGACGTCCTCTGACGTCCTCTTACAATGTTTGACTTCAGGGCAGTTCGGGGCTACGCTCTCTAGCCAAAAGGGCGCTTGGGGGTTCTGGGTGGAAACGAATTCTAAGAACGGGGTCACGGAATTACTTGTCCGCTGGAATGAAGGGGATCTAACAGCCCGAGACTCACTCATTCCTCTTGTCTACGACGAACTTCGGCGAGTTGCGCAGAAGAATCTTTCCGGACAGCGCGGTGATCATACCTTGCAGGCAACCGCTCTGGTTCATGAAGCTTATCTTCGTTTGGTGAACCGCAAGACGGCCAACTGGCAAGGCCGAGTTCATTTCTTTGCTTTGGCGGCGCAGATGATGCGGCAAATCCTCGTGGATCATGCGCGCATGCGCAATGCAGCAAAACGGGGAGGCGGAACATTCACCATGCTGCTCGACGACGACCTGATGGGAAAGGCGGGAATCAACCTAGACCTGATCAGTCTCGACAAAGCCATGAAATGCCTGGCCTCCTTAGACGCACGTCAATCGCAAATCGTCGAACTCCGTTTCTTCGGTGGACTATCGATTGAAGAAGCCGCTCGCGTTGTCGACGTCTCTCCCGCAACCGCAAAACGGGACTGGGCTACAGCGCGGATTTGGCTCCATCACGCGATGGAAAAGGACGCCGGAGCATGACCCCATCGCGACTCTCGATCTGCTCGTCCTGGGATGACGCACGCCAATGCGAGATCGTGGAGTTACGATTTCGTGGCGGGCTATCCGTCGAGGAAACTGCGAGGGCCGTGGAAGTTTCCAGCGACACTGTCAAACGCGATTGGTCCACTGCGCCTGTGTGGTTGCACCGTACCATAAAGGGCGCCATCCTCTCATGACTCCCGAACGCTGGCAGCAGATCAAGAGCGTGCTGGCGGAGGCTCTGGAAGAACTGCCGGCTAATCGCTCCGTCTATTTAGAACGGTCCTGTGCGGGTGATGAAGATCTCCGGCGCGAAGTAGAACTCTGGCTGGAACATGAGCGGGAACTCAGTCCGCGATTCTTAAACGAAACCGCTCTTCCCAGAGCCGCGGCCAGCGCCCTGACAGCTGGAAGTATCGCTTGGGTCGGACGCCGGATTGGCGCTTACAAGACAATCGAATTAGTCGGCGTCGGGGGAATGGGCGAAGTGTATCGCGCCCTTCGTGCTGACGATCAGTACCGCAAGGAAGTCGCTCTCAAAGTTGTGCGCGCTGGACAGGATTCCGGCGTTATTCTGGCACGCTTCCGGCATGAGCGGCAAATTCTGGCCACCCTCGAGCATGCCAACATCGCTCGCCTGCTCGATGGCGGCACCACCGAAGAGGGCACTCCATACCTGGTCATGGAGCTGATTGAAGGCCAGCCCATTGGACAATACTGCGATTCCCGCAAGCTCTCGGTCTCTGAAAGGCTGGCGCTGTTCACGCAGGTATGCGCGGCCGTTCAGTATGCTCATCAGCGGCTCATCATTCACCGCGATATCAAACCGAGCAACATATTAGTCACTCCGGAAGGCGTACCGAAGCTCCTCGACTTCGGCATCGCCAAGGTGCTCGGCACCGATCTACAGTCGCCATCTGCCGAAACTCTTACCGTATTCCGGGCTCTTACTCCCGGCTATGCCAGTCCTGAGCAGATCAAAGGTGAGCCCGTAACCACAGCGAGCGATGTGTACTCGCTGGGCGTTGTGCTCTACGAGTTGCTTGCAGCGCGAAGTCCCTACGCAGCCACCACCGGAGCGCCACAAGATTTCCTGCGGCAGATATGCGAGCTTGAGCCCGAAAAGCCCAGCGCGGCGGTGACGGTCGGACGATCGCGAGACGCAAACGCCGCCCAACCCACGGTCGAGGACGTGAGTGCAGCGCGCGACACTTCGCCTCTCAAGCTGCGTAAACAGCTTAAGGGGGATCTCGACAACATCGTTCTTATGGCGCTGCGCAAGGAACCGTTGCGCCGTTATGCCTCGGTGGAGCAGTTTGCCGAAGACATTCGACGTTATCTTGCTACGCTCCCGGTGGTTGCGCAGAGGAACACAGCTCGTTACCGCGTATCCAAGTTCGTTGCGCGGCATCGAGCGGGCGTGCTGGCGGCGATGACACTGGCCGTGGCTCTGGTTGCGGGACTCATGATCACGATGCGAGAGGCCCAACTCGCAAACCGGCGCTTCAACGATGTTCACGGTCTGACTACTTCCCTTATCTTTGATGTTCACGACTCCATCAAAGACCTGCCGGGGTCAACGCCTGCCAGAAAAATAATCGTCGACCGCGCGCTTCAATATCTGAATGTACTGGCCCAGGAATCGAATGGTGACATGGGACTACAGCGGGAACTGGCAGCGGCTTACGAGAGAGTAGGAGCCGTGCAGGGAGATTATACTGAAAACAATTTAGGCGATTCGCAGGGCTCGCTCGCCAGTTACCAGAAGGCGCTTGAAATCCGGAAACAGATCGACGCCGGCTCCAGAGGTTGGAACGACCACCTGGCGCTAGCGCAGAATTATCGTCTGGTAGGCCATCAGCAATGGGCCAACGGCGATCTGCATGGGGCGCGCGAAAACATCGATCGCGCGATTGCAATCAGCGAGACTCTCAACCATACGCAGCCCGAGAACTCGAAAATTCTCTCCGAGCTGGGTTTTGACTACGGGGCATCGGCGAGGCTGGGCTATCCCGAGGATCACTCGGCACGCCAGAAGATCATCGATGATTATCACCGGGCTTTAGCAGCAGATGAAATCCTGCTTAAGCTCAAGCCAGACGACGTTACCGCGCTGCGCGCCTATGCTTTAGACTTGGGCGGTGTTGGCTTTTTTCTGGAAGGATCAGATCCACTAGCGGGTCTCGCTAACTTCGAAAAAGCGCTGGACATCGATCGCAAGGTGTCCCAGATTTCCCCGGAACCCCGCTATCAGCGTGGCGTGGCAATTGACTACGGTTCGATCGCCAGCGTCTATGACAACGTCGGTGACTATACACGTGCCGCCGAATACGACATGAAGGACCTGGCAATTTTCCAGGACCTGACACGAGCGGATCCCAAAAACGCCTTGCTGCGGCGCGGACTCGCGATTGCATACAACAACACCGCCGCCGCGACTGTGAGAGCCGGGAAGCTTGAGTTAGCTCTCGAGTATTCGAACAAGAGTGTGGACATTATGCGGATGCTCGTGGCATCGGAATCGCAGAAGGCCTACCAGCAGGGTAAATTTGCCGGCACGCTGGTCACGCGCGGCACGATCCTGATCTCTGCCAACCGGCCCGAAGCTGCCATCGCCGACTTTGAGAACGCAAGGTCCCTTTATGAGTCTCGTAATATGGAGGGCACGACATATAAGCGTACCAATGTGGCAGCTTGCGACGTCAAGATAGGCGAGGCGAGTGCTCGGACGCAGAATGAGCAGGCAGCCGCTGACTCTTATCATCAGGCTCTCATGATCGTTGAGCCTTTGATCTTGACGGAGAACTCTGACCTTGACGCACTTTATGTGGCTGCCGATGCCTATTCGGGGCTCGGCGACATCAGCATGAGGAAAGCTCAGCGAAAGGGGCAAACGTCTGACCGACAGAAATCAAACTGGGCCGAGGCCCGATCCTGGTACCAACTAAGTTTGAACACCTGGCACCGTTTCGAACATCCCAATCACACTGCTCCCAACAGCTTCCAAGTGGGTGATCCTGCGACCGCCAAGAAAAAATTGGAAGTGATCGAAAACGCGCTGGCGTCCTTGCATTAGGCAAGGTTCTGCCGGGATGTGTCTGGAGTGCTTCCGTCGTACACAAGGGAAATGAGGGTGTGGCGATCAGGTACCCGTCATTCCAGCGCTCGAGTAAATCAGTGATGGCGCCCGAAGGTCGGTTTCCCCACACAAACTGCTTGCGGAAATTCCTACTGGACACTAATGCCATGTGACGGCATGGGCTCACGGAACGGAGCACAAAGTGGAGCACAATAACTGCCGAATCAGAGGCCCTGAGCCCGACTTTGCGGTGTTGAGTCCGCCGGAAACTCTGGAAAACGGGTGAGGGTGGCGAGAAATGATCCTTTTGCTAAACCGTTGTACGGGCTACTCGATGAGGTCGCGGAAGTACCTTGATGTCAGTGAGTTGTGACGTATCATAGTTCACAGTGTTGTTGGAAGAAATAAGGCGTTTTGAATCGGGCGGCTGGGCAGGTGAGCCGAGATGGGAGAGGAATCCTGCCCCCAAGTTTTAGAGCGTAAAGACAATCAAAGCCCTCGATCTTGGCGTCCTCGACACCGTACAATCTCTAGGATAGACTTGGGATCCGCTATCCCCCAACAAGTCGAAATTCGACTTGAACTTGTTCCGGAAGCAAGCGTCAATGTTGCGACCCTCCTCCAAGACAATTAAGTCCGGGTAGTCCGGGTAAACCATCCAGTTCGTCATTCCTAGCAAGGTCACACTGTTAAGCTACGAAAGAGCAAGTGACTTATCCAGAAACACCGGCAAATTCCCGACTTATGCTGCGAACTGTTCGTGATTCGTAACAAAAGAAGATCAACAAAAGAAAATCAACAAAAGAAAATCAACAAAAGAAAATCAACAATTGACATTGCAGTGGAGTTAAGTTAGACATTATCTCCCCCTCAGACGAGATAAGGAAACAGGATCGGAGCTCAGTTCTCGTCGAGCTTTCCCGAGAAAAGAAGTTCGAACGGTTCGACATTACAGCGAAGTCATTAAGCTGCGCGCCGGCGTGCCTCTGCCGACCTGAGCGGAAGAATACCAATCAGGTGGGCGTGAGAGGTGTGTTCGTTGCACTCGCAGTCCAGCTTCGGAGATTAGGTGGTGAGTAGACACCATCCTGTTGAGAGTTTGCATTTTTGTTTCTTGTGGACAGGCAGGTGCGCGTCTTGGTGTTGCGCAAGGCGATAGCTTCAATTTTCTTGGAGGTTGGGCGTGCTGCGATCGATGTTTGTCAGGTACGCTTGGCGAAATCAAGGCTCTTCGATGCCGACGACGGTATCTATGGAAATTTCTTGGAGATGCTTCTCGCGCATCCAGACATCCTGGAGCGCTTAATCCATCTTCCAACATTTTCCAACCGGGTAGAGACGGTATGATCCTGCTCGCGCGAGATTATGATTGTGAGACTATCTATGAAGATATGTTGTTGCCTGCATGTCGGTTACGCGATTCTACTTTCACTTGTGATACTAAGTAACGTTGCCGGTGCCGCCATCATCCACGTTCCTGCCGATAAACCCACCATTCAAGCAGGCATCAACGCCGCGAGTGATGGAGATACAGTCTTAGTTTCTCCTGGCACGTACTACGAGGATATTAACTTTTTAGGGAAAGCGATTGCGGTCGCTAGTTCCGGCGGAAGCGCTGTGACCATCATTAACGGGACTGCGACTGGCCCGGTTGTGAAATTCGTTTCAGGTGAGACCTCGGGCGCCGTTTTGAAAGGATTCACAATTGAAAACGGAAATGCAAACACTGATCCTCCTTACGACGGCGGAGGCATACTCATTCAATCGTCATCGCCCATCGTAAGAGACAATTTGATTACCAAGAATCAGGCAGACAACGGTGGCGGAATTGCTGTCCTGGGTGGCTCGCCACAGATTCTGGATAATCGGATTATGAGCAACTTTCAAAATCCCGCGGTGGATCTCGGTTACGGCGGTGGGGGAATGCTCGTCAACGGTGGTTCCTCACTCACAATTACCGGAAACTCCTTTATTCACAACAGCACAACTGCATCAGGCGGCGGCCTCGCCCTCTACTCCGTCACTGGCGGCGCAATCGTGATGAATAACATTTTCTCCGGAAATATTGCCGATTATGGCGATGGCGGCGGAGTGTGGAACAACAGCCGGTCCATCCAGTTGATTCAAAACGTTATGGTTGGCAACTCGGGACGATTTGGCGGGGGGCTGTTCCAATTCTCCAATGATCTTGTGGCAGTGAACAACACTTTCGGCGCCAACACTGCTGAAGATGGTTCGGCTGTTTACATCTTTGGACCGGACGCTGGGGTGAGGTTCTTTAACAATCTGCTGATCGGGGCAACAGGATTTGATGCGGTGAATTGCGATGCCGACGGTGGTTCTACATTTACCAACAATGACGCCTATGAGCCCGGGAGCAACGGCTTCGCTGGCACATGTGCAAACCAGAGCGGAGTAAATGCTAATATCTCAGTTGATCCTGATTTTATTTCCAAATCGAATTACCGTTTAAAAGACGGTTCCCCTGCAATCGACACCGGCGACAATTCCGCTCCACATCTGCCCGCTACGGACTTCGCGCGGAACCCTCGGATCATCAACGGCAACGATGGTCCAACGGCAATCGTCGACATGGGCGCGTACGAGTTCGTACCCGTCACCTTGACTCCAAAGTCCTTGAGCTTCGGGTCACAGCCTGCGGGGAGCACCACTACTAAGACCGTCACGCTGACGAACAATCAGACCAAACCTCTCGTGATTTCTTCAAAATCGGTTCCCAGTGGATATGGGGTAAGTGGGTGCGGAACCAGCGTAGCGCCATTTGGCAGTTGCTTGTTGACGGTAACATTTCATCCGTTGACACCGGGATTGTTCAAAGGGGACATGACGGTCAAGGACAAAGCGGGAAACGGTCATCAGACCGTCAGTCTGTCCGGCCGTGCACAGTGAGTCAAGACATTAGCTCCCTCCGCCAGATCATCCAACACAGCTTGGCTGAATCGACGGTAATTGGTCGAGTGCTTACGCCTTTCACCGGTGCATGGAACAAGCAGTCAGGTATCGTTACTCCCTGATTCGCTTAGGACGTCACTTTATTTCCCGTACTCATTCTTCACCACCGCCCCGCCCTTCATCACAAATTTCACGTGCTGGAGCGTGGTTACATCCTGAAGAGGATCGCCATCCACCGCGATGATGTCGGCCCATTTCCCAGCTTCAAGCGTTCCGATCCTATCCGACCAGCCAAGCAGGTCGGCGTCGTTGATCGTCGCCGTCTGAATGGCCTGCAGCGGCGTCATGCCCAGGCTCACGTACACCGCCAGTTCGTGCGCGTTCAGACCATGCGGATAGACCGCAGCATCGGTGCCCAAGCCGATCTTCACGCCAACTTCGATTGCTTTCTTTGCGTTTGTCTTTGCCGCTTCTGAGACTATCTGCATTTTGTGCCTTGTATATTCCGGAAGATTGGCCTTGGCGGCATTCTCCCTTTGCCAATCGATCAGGTAGAGTGTTGGCACGAGATAGGTGCCGTTTTTCTTGAGCGTGGCAATGGCAGCATCATTCATTAGATGCCCGTGCTCGACCGAATCCACACCTGCTTCCGATGCCCAGATCACGCCTTGTGCACCATGAGCGTGCGCAGCTACTTTTCTGCCTAGGCGGTGAGCATCGGCCACAATGGCCTTCATCTCTTCCAGTGTGTATTGCGAAGCGTTGGGATCATCGCCCTTGGAGAGCACGCCTCCGGTGGCGCACACTTTTATAAGATCAGCGCCGTACTTGATGATCTCGCGCGTCTTGTGCTGAACGTTCTCTATACCGTCCGCCACCCCATCGCTGGTGGCGTGATACTCGTAGGGCAGCAGGTCGTTGTCGCAGTGTCCACCCGTAATGCTGAGCGCCGGACCGCTGACCAGCATGCGCGGTCCGGGCACATCGCCGGCGTTAATAGCGTCGCGCAGAGCCACGTCGGTGTAGCCCCGCGCTCCGACGTTGCGCACCGTGGTGAACCCGGCTTCCAGGGTGACCCTCGCGTTGTGCGCTCCAATCAGCGCTTCGCGGGGAATCGATATCCCCAGCATCTCGTATCCAAAACTCGGATTGAATGTGAGATGAGTATGGGCATCGATCAACCCCGGCAGCACGGTGGCGTTGGGAAGGTTAATCGTGGTGGCATCCGCAGCTGGCGTGGCGGACGCCGGGCCAACGCCGACGATGTTGTCGCCCTCGATCACAATCGCCTGATCGCTCAGCATCTTGCCCGACTTCACATCGAGCAGATGGCCAGCGCGAATCACGACGCGCTGAGTAGACTGCTGTGCTACGGCTTGCGTGATGAGAGCAAACAGCGTGACGGCCGCAACCGCAAACCATTTTATTTTTGAGCTCATCGTTCTCCTTTCTGGATGTTTCAACCTTCAGGGGATATTCAGTTTCGCAGCCGGGCCATCAAGTCCTTACCGTCACCGGCATCCGACACGAAAAAGATGATGAACAGGAATAATAGCGGCAAACGACTGAGTCCACGCCGAAATATCGTCATAGCGGGACGCTGTGACCCCCGTATCCCACCACGTGGCTAGCATCAAGTTAACTACAGCCGTCCACGACCGCATGCCAGCGATCCCTCGATCCAGACGGCTACGACCAGAGCTGATTGAAAGCTCACGCGGATGTGAATGCGCGTAAAATGCGAACGTGCCTACTCAGACGCATAAGATAAAATCCGACAGATATATCGCGCGCCGGCCGTCGGTAAGAGAGCAGAGGTTGCTTCTGTGATACGTCTCTTGATCGCTTTTTCTTGCCTTGTCGCAGTCGCTTTCGCACTGCAGAATGCCTCTCAAAAAAACAATTCTGGCATAACCATACAAGGCAGGGTCCTACAAGAGCCCGGGGGCCAACCGATTCGAAAGGCAAGTGTGCAGTTCAGCGCGCGCGATGGTCAATCCAATGGCCAGTTCTCCGACACAACCGATACAGAGGGTCGGTTCAAGGTCGACGATCTTAAACCGGGACGATACATGGCCACCGTCGAGCATCCCGGCTTTGTGCAGTCTGTTAGCGGTAAGCAGTCGGCGTCTATCTTGCTGCTATCTGGCCAGGGCACACTAGACTCGGTCTTTTACATGCAGCCTGCTGCCGTCATCACTGGGAAGGTCACAGATCTCGAAGGTGATCCGATGAGCAATGTCGGTATCAGTGCTCTGCGGGTTGGCTCTGCGCTGCGAGCAGGGAATTTCCATAACTCGGGCAATGCAGTCACCAACGATCTTGGGGAATTTCGCATCCCCGATCTGCGGGCGGGGCGATACACGATTACCGCAAATCCGCCGCCGCAGGGATTGCGGGCGCCACATGCAAAAGAAAAGGGCAAGGTGCAGGAAAATCTGATTTATTCCACAACTTACTACCCCGGCACTCTGGACAAGGAGCAGTCGGTAGCGGTGGAGGTCCATCCGGGGGACGAAACTCCAGCTAATTTTGGGGTCCTCGCCAGCCCAGCCTACCGGGTCGCGGGCACGGTGGTAGCAGTCCCGAGTGGTGCCGTCATCACTGAGATTATGTTGTCCCCCAAAGACCACACCAGCGTGCAAAATCAACAGCTTGGTGAGGGAGGCAGCTTCGAGTTTCAGAATGTACTGCCTGGCTCCTACACCGCAACCCTAATGGTTGTGACTGGCCTTTCTTCTGAGGGACAACCGAGCGTGAAAATGATGCGTGTGGGTGAGCCGATCGAAGTTAGCACGGCGAATGTCGATCGGCTACAACTCCAACCAAACCCCGGCGGAGCCGTACGGGGGAAGTTCCGAATGGATACGGGTCAGAGATTCGATTGGACACAGTTGAATGTTGTCCTCGTCCCCGTCGACGACAATGATTCCAGGGTCATCGTCGCAGGCAACATCGGAGAGCCGGCAATGTCCGGTGTAAACAAGGACGGTAGCTTCGAGCTGAAGAATGTGACGGGCGGCAGTTACCAGTTGCTGGTCGGGGCCCAGTCGAACAATCTCCGCGACTACATCACGAAATCTGTGGACCTTGATGGCCGAGACGTCGCCGATTCTGGATTCATCGTCAGCGCCGGAACGTCTCTGGACGTAGTAATGAGCGCAAACGGGGCAACCATTGAGGGTACAGTCGTTGACGGCAAGGGCAAGCCTGCCGCCTATGCCACGGTTTTGGATGTACCGAGCGCGGAGCACAGGAACCGGCAGGATCTTTATCAGCGAGATACTGCCGACGAGCTCGGGCACTTTAGCTTGCGGGGCCTGAATCCCGGCAAGTACACGGTGCTGGCCTTCGACCAGTTGCAGACTGATATCCGCCAACCTGAATTCTGGAAGTCCTATGAAGGCCGCGGGGAGCACGTCCAGCTGGATGAAGGTGCTCGCACTAGTGTCGCTGTAAAGTTGATCGCTACAGACAACGAAGGTCAATAGCCGCCCGACCATCGACGGTTTCCGGGCGCAACGGGTCTCGATTTTCTCATCAATGTGGAAGTGCGGATCTCAGCGTTTCGGCGAACTCGTTGGGGTGGACCACTGGCTCCGGCCTGAACCGGCCAAAAATGGCTGCCTTTATCACCGGTGACAGTGGGCGACGCGACTCTTGCGTAATTGCTCCTGTTTCGGAGAACATATCCGCCGCAACGCGCTTGGGTTGGATCACCAGTTCCTAGCACCAAGCACAATGCACACAATCGCTTCCCCCTGCGGTCGTGGAAGCCTTTGCAAGCCCCCCCCAATTGAACTTTGTACAAAATCAGCCACTTTTGATGAGGCGTTTTGTCGCCAATTTTCGCTATCTGTAGTGAGCAGCAAAATATACGACACTGGACAAGGAGCGAGCTATGCAACCGGTCTACACAGCAGGTTTGGCAGGATCCGTGCTCAAGACTTTCCTCAAATTCGGCGCCCTCTGTCTGGGTCTCAGTCTGGGCTTGCTGTTCTTGGGACCGGCAGCTGCCCAGACCTTCACCGAGTTCGAGGCTCCCGGCGCCGGCACAGCTGCTTTCCAGGGTACGGTTGCCATTTCCATCAACACATCGGGGGTGATTGCCGGCGAGTACTATGACTCCACCGGTGTGTCCCGTGGCTTCGAGCGCACCGCTGCGGGTGAGATAACTTCGTTCGAGGCTTCGGGCGCGGGCACAGCCTCCGGCCAAGGCACTTTCTCCGGCGCAATCAACACCGCCGGCACCATCGCTGGAAACTACTCCGACAGCAAGGGCGCTCACCACGGTTTCGTCCGCACTGCCGCCGGCGCCATCACCACCTTCACCGTTTCCAACTCGGGCACGGCTTCCGGCCAGGGAACTTCGTGCTGCGACATCAATTCCTCCGGTACGGTATCAGGGTTTTACATCGACAAAAACGGCGTCAGTCACGGCTTCGTGCGCACTTCGAAGGGCGCCATCACCAAGTATAACGTTACGGGCGCGGGCACGGCTGCGGGTCAGGGAACCCGCGGCGGCGGCATCAACGACGCCGGCACTATAGCTGGATACTACATTGACGCAACCGACGTGCTGCACGGCTTCATGCGCACCGCTGCCGGCGCGGTCACCACCTACGATCTCCCCAACGTGGGCGCCACTGGCACTGAGGAAGATACCGGCGCCGCCGGCATCAACAACGCCGGCACAATCACCGGATTCTACATCGCGAGCAGTGGCGTACCTATCGCTTTCGTGCGCACCGCTGCCGGCGTTATCACCACCTTCAAGGTCTCCGGCGCCCCCGAAACCTTTGCTGCAGCCATCAATACGTCGGGGGCCGTCGTCGGCAACTACCTTAATTCCAGCTCCAACAGCCGGGGATACCTGCGCTCCGCCTCCGGCGCTATCACCACCTTCGACGCCCCTGGTTCAGGCACGACGAAAGGCACCGGTACGTTTGTCTACGGCATCAATAGTGCGGAAACGATCGTGGGTCTCTATTTCGAATCGGGCGGCCCGTTCCACGCTTTTCTGCGGACCAAGTAATCCGCGCCTGCACAGATTTCCACTTCGCTTCCCGGCATCGAGTTCGCGTAAGGCCCGGGATCGTGCTCGTGTGGACCGGGCACTCCTGCCCGGGAACCACTTTTTGACCATACCGAGTGCCCAATTTCCACAGGCGCACAGCGAGAGCCTGATTGGGCTCCGTACGGTTCTACTGGTTCGAGCTGGTTCGCCTGTTGTTAATCTTTAATTGACTCAAGGTTGTCTGCACGAATCTGCTCAAGTCTTCTGCTGCTTGCAGTGGCGCCTGGTCGCCGCTTGATGCTTGCCGCCGGATGCATTGCAGATCTCCGCTGGTCTTGCCCGCATACGTAATCTGAGTGCGGGTTCCGAAGGAGACGGATTTCGCGCAGCCTCCAGTCGGAATTCCGCTGACATCCCCAATTTCTGCAAGCAGCCGCCGCAGGGTTTTTGTATCGATGGTTCCAGGAGGAAACTGTTGCGATCGCGGTGGCCCGCTGGCGCCACTGATTTCTGCCGTGGCGCTGCCGTCATTGTGTATGACAACTTTATAAGCACGGGTGTTGGTGGAGCGCGATTGGATTATCGTAGCCAGATTCCCCTCAACTCCCTGCTTCTTTTCCGGTCCCGCCGCTGCCGTGGCTTGGCCCTCGGGCGTGATTGCCTGCGGAGTGGTCGCAAAGTTGCTCTGGAGCAACCCTGCGACCACGAGAGCCCATGAAAAACTCCTGACTAAACCGGCAAGCACAGGGAAATTATCAAACCTCCGGTAAGTTAAGGTTAACTAACGCCGAGTGTTCCGGTCCATCGGAAAGGGACCCGCGAGCTAGAGGCTCCCCTGACCGGATAAGACCTGTGTCTGCTGTTCCCGACTGCTGGTAAGCCAAAGCTCAATTTTCTCGATTGCCTGAAAGCCACTGCGGAGCGTGCGTTGCGGAATAAAGACAGTTTTTGGCTCCACAAGTTCCCGTTTTACTTTGTAGCCGCCCGTTTAAGTGCCGCGACCAGTTGCTGGAACTTTGGCTGGGTCCGCAGGCTCTTCAAGTCGTCGTCGTCGACCAGGCCATCTGCATCTTTAAACCCGTGACTGACGGCTTCTTGCAGATACTTAAGAGCGTCATCAGGAAGATCGGCGGCCGCTGCCACACAGGCGAACTCATACCACACCGTGAAGGTGTTGCCCTAAGTTTTGGAGTTATTTTGCTTTTCGATCGTGTCTTGAAAGAGTTTGCTGGCTTCGGCATAGCGATGCGTTCTGGCCATGGCGATACCGACTTGCTGTAAGGTAAACA
>DATNKA010000745.1:0-6358 GCA_035603655.1 Candidatus Acidiferrales bacterium
CCTCCGGCGTTTCGACACATTGCTTTCGCCAAGCCTCCAGAACGGACACTAGCTTGGAATCCAGAAACACTTCGTCCTCTGAAGCTCCAGTTTTTCCGCCGTTCCAGACGTAGCGGCCTACAATCGATCGGGTCAACGTCAGTATCCGTCCCTTCAAATCAAAGTCCTGCCATTGCAATGCCCTGATCTCACTGATGCGCAAGCCCAGGCACATTGCAATCATGACCATCACTTGAATGTGGTACGGAAGCTCTGCGAGAAGAGCCTGATATTGCTCGACCGTAAGCACTACTCTCTTGCGAACCCGTTTCGTCACGCCCTTGATTTCGACTAACTGCATCGGGTTTCTCTGAGTCTCCAAAATTTCCCATTTCATCGCGTACTCAAAAATGCGATGTAGGAGACCCTTTATGTTGGACTTCGTTTTGGGAGAATGCTTCAGCTCCTTCAACCACTGTTCCACCTTGAGGGGCTTTTTCACTTCGGCCACGGGAGCCTCGCCCCATTGTGGCAAAATGTGCACTTTCAAAATGGATACGTAGGACTTCTTGGTTGAATACCGTTCTGGCATTGCTTCGTGCATGTATCGCCTTACCAATGCTCCGAACGATTGACTGGAAGACTGCTCCATCCGCTGGTATCGCAACTCTCTCGACCCCTGCCAGGCATGATCTTCCGTTGGCCACGCTTCCACATCTCCCGCTAACATTACGCTGCGCTTTCGCGTAATGCCCATCTCGTCCGTTTCGTAAAAGCGCCAAACCCACACATCCGGGCCTCGCGTTCTCCTCTTTCGGACAATCGTGCCCACGTCTTGCTGTGTGCGTTTCAAGAAGCTTTCCTCCTCAAAGCGCGCACGGATGACGCTTCCGACTCTACACGACAACGCATGTGCGAAACTAGCTCTGAAATTCGGAAACGCCAGCGCTTGCGGACTCCGCTGCCTATGGGATGTGCGGGAAGCCAGCCCTCCCGAGCCATCTTCTTCACGGTCACCGGGCTGATCTTCAAAAAGTTTGCTGCTTCTTCGGGCGTTACGAAGGGTTCGTTGTCTTCGGCTGGATTCATTTTCTACTCCATCCCGGAACTTCGGACGGGTTCATTTGGCTGAGCGTGCAGCAATCCCTGCGACGTAGGTCGTCCGACCGGGGAGCAAACGTTGCACTTGACACTAACGCACGTGTACCAATACAGTCAATACGTAACGTTACGATATTTTAGTGAGGCTGACCCCCTTGGCAGACAAGACCCCAATCCTGCAGCAGCCGGTGATCTCCATTCGGATTTCCGACGAGCTGCGTCAAAGACTCGACACTTTGAAGGAAATCATGGCCTCCAAGAGTGGCGAACCCGTCTCAACATCGGAGGCGGCAAAGCAACTCCTTGAGTCCTCTAAAGAGGAGCGATTAGAGTTCGTAAATCTACTCTCAGAGCCAACTGATTCCCTGGTGAAGATTCGCGGGAAGGTAGACGCAAAGCTGCCACTTTCGCAAGCCGAATGGACCCTAGTTGCTTACTACTGTCAGCAGGGTGCGGAGTTATATGCAAATACCGGCCAGACGGACATTTCGTTTGAATCTCTCGCCGGAATTCTCGAAGCTTTCCTTGCCGTTTATGGACTTGTATCTAAACAGAGAAAGAGGGGCCCGATGGCCCCTTATCTCCTCACCACTCTGCCGTCACAAAAGCAAACTGAGGCGAAGCAGTCAGAGGAGATCGTAAACGATGATGTGCAGCGGGCCGTGAACCGAACCATCCACACGCTAAAGAACGCTGACAGCGAGACTGACCGACCGATTCATACCGCTCGACTTCTCTACATGGTTCTTGACAACGAAAAGTTTCTAAACATCGAGAAGCTGAACGAAGCGCTGCGACCGTACTGGCCGATTCTCTGGCGCGTGTGCGCCCGTGGCCATTACCTCCGCCATGAAGAACCCTTACGCGATGGTGCATTTTGGGGTGCCGATTCTAGGTTGAGAAATCCTGGGCCATTGCCTTCGTTTCAGGAAGGCGAATACCGTCTGGAATTTCACCGGGGGCCGGAGACGGAATTTTCTACCTGGTTGTATTTTCCCGGAAGATTTGCTCTGCAATATCCGCTCTTCGATTACCCGAGAATTGCGGAACTTCGGACGATACTAGAAGGGTTGTCGCTGCGCGACACACTGATCTTCTGGGAAGGTCGCTATTTCCTCGCGTCTACGTGGTTCGACGAAGAAGAAAAGGTCGGCGTCGTATTTCGCTCTCGGGACCACGGGATCGCCGTCACATTTCATCATGACGATTGGCAGGCTATTAAGAGTCTGTTCCGCCGCGGCTGGCAGGCGCCGGAAGTGGTCCGTCTGTGGAATGCGTTGGCGAGGGAGTATGGCGAGCTGTGAAAGGCGCGGTGCTCCGCACCGGAAGAATTTTGACACTCCACCCCTTCGAGGGAACTGTAGGGAAACCTGACATCTTTCTGGAGGAACCATCCTGGCATCCAATAGATAGCGTGGATGGGGGTTCCGTAAGGAAACCCGTGACTCCTTGCGTAAACGCGGGTGCTGGGAGGTTGGAGCGATGGCGCTGCTCGATGAGAAGAACCTTGCGTCGGAAGCGGCAAAGCGGGCGCGGTTCCGGGTGCATCACGTGGGGACAAAGCTGAACGAGGCGGAACTGCACGAGCTGGAGGGGCTGGCGGCGAAGCGGAACGAGACGCAGGCGGAGCTGATCCGCGGGCTGATCCTGCGCGAGATCGAACAGGACAAGACGGGACTTCGACCCAGTGCGGAGATGGTGGAAATCACGGCGTGCCGGCTGTTGTTGGTGAACCTGCTGGGTCCGCTGGCGAAGGGCGAGGCAATGACGCAAGAGGGGTTCGACGGGATCGTGGACGAGGTCAAGAAGCAGAAGGCGCGTGTGGCGCGGGACCGCCTCAAAGACCACGAAGCGCGGCGCTGAGCAGCGGTGGCCGATGAGAAGCTGTCCGTCACCCGCAAAGGCTGACCTACGTCTCCGTCTCGCGTGGACGCTATGACGCGCAGATTTATACGCATAATGCAACGACGCTGGGGCAGGAACCCAGCCCTGATGTGTCCCATTCGCACGCGACTCAGCAAGAGCCAGCGATATATAAAATAGAACTACAAACCACGCACACGAATCAGATCAGTCAGGTTTTCGGTTTAGATCTGTGATGCAGCATTCCCGAATGACATGCCCCGGATAGCCAGAGCATAGCCGAGGCCCGGCCAGTGTCAAGGTCGCGCTTCGCGCGCCGCGTTCGCGGTCGAAGAGCCTTGACACTGGCCTTTGCGCCTCGGCTTATTATTCAGCTATCCGGGGGATGTCAGATTTCTAGTTCCACGAACCGGGCTTCGCTCCGAGTCGGAGCACTGCAGATGGTAGTTGTCCTCTTGCACATCCCGACAGTGCCAGAACCGACTGTCCGGTCGGAGGAGATCTGGCACTTGAGAAAGACGTGTTCGAGCAAGCATTCCCTTACGACATGAGAATCATTATGTATAGCGACCTGCATCTTGAATTTGGCTCGGGCTGGATGTTGCCGCCAAATGCCAACGGAGATGTCATGATCCTGGGAGGCGATATCGTCACGCTCAGGGATTATGAGCCGCTCGACCAGATTCTGCGAAAGTGGAAGAAACCAGTCCTCTACGTGACGGGAAACCACGAATATTGCACGCGGCGGCCAATGAACGAAGAAGACAACAGATTCAAGGCGTGGCTCGAAGACAGACATTCGCAGGTGAAACTGCTGCTTGATGAAGAGGTCAGCATCGGGGGTGTCAACTTCTTCGGCGGCACGATGTGGACGGATTTCAACGGCGCCCATTTGCGCGCCATGGAGACCGCCCGCTCTCAAATGAACGATTACCGCCTTATCTACAACTCCGACGAAACGCCTTTCACGCCAGCAGATTCGATTGCGCTACATAAAAACTTCGCGTCGAAATTGCTGAAGTGGTTTGGCAAGAATCTAAATGGTCCGCGCGTGGTTATCAGCCATAATGCGCCGGTCATCAATCCCAACTCCAAATACAAGGGCGGCCCTCTCACGCCGGCGTTCAATTCCGTAGACATGGTGGTGGTAATTGAGACCCACCAGCCGGCCTTCTGGGTGTATGGCCACACGCATGAGTGCGACGATCAGACGATCGGCCGGACCCGGATCATTTCAAATCAACTCGGATATCCCGGCAACTTTGGCGGTTTTGAATGCAGGGATTTTGATGAAGCGGGTCTGCCAGTCGAGATAGGCGTTTAGCGCCGAGCGGGAAAAGCCGATCCTTGCCGGCTGCGGGAGCGAAGGACAGCGGTTCCGATTTAAGGCTTTCGGGCAGCGATGTCAGCTCGGATCACATTCAAGTACTCACCTGCTGATTCGAGAGCTTGCGCGGCTTCATGGTGCGAAACGAATCCGGTGTCATCATAAAGTGCTGTATTGCGCTTCCGGCGAAGACGATCAAAGACGACCAGCAGCCCGGCATGTTTCTTGTCGATGCGCGATTGCACAAAATCGATGATGGCGATGTGGTGCCCAGGCTGACTTCTCGCACGGAATCCTTGGCTGAACATGAAGCCCAGCGAAGCTTTGAGCATTGCTTCGTAGGCTTGCTGGAGGCAAGCCTCCTCGTCAAAAGCCAGAATTTTGTGAGCCGATGCGAGCTTCTTATCCGCGCTCGCGAGAAAGCGTTCGATCTGGGCCCAGTCAACGGTGTGTGGCTTTAGTTTCTTCATTTGAGCCTACGAGCGGAATACGCTTATTGTGCCAGACGTTTTCCAGAAAGGCATCTTTCCGAGCGCGGCGCGACCCGAATTCCTTCGGCGTTAGCACGGTGTAGTTGATTTCGCGACCTAGTTTCCGCTCAAGCGCTCGCACGGCCTGTGCTAAATCTTCCTCGCGCGGCGAGCCAATTATTAGCACGTCTATATCGCTGGCAGCGTCCTGCTGGTTGCTTGCAAATGAACCGTACAAGTATGCCTCGTGTATTCCTTCAATTCTCTTGAGGGATTGCGCGATCAGGGATGCCGCACCAATGGTTTTCGCAACGATCTTGCGCACTTCATTAAGAAGCGGATACTCCCGGTTTAGTTGAAAATACTTTTGGCGGCCACTCATTTCCGACCGGAATAGACCGTCGCGCTCCAGGCGTCCGAGCTCTTTCGACAGGTTGGACGGATCGAGGCTCAGCCGCTCCGCCAAGTCGCGCAAGTGGTGACGGGCGGTCGGGTTTGTGAAGTAATAAGTCAGCAGTTGCTGGCGCGCCTTAGAGCGAAGATCAAGCATGTGGTAGAAGCATACCACGTGTGTGGTAATAACTGACAACGGTAAAGATGAGAGCTCATTCGCGTTCAACAAGAGTGATGCTTCCAGGACGAGCTGAATCCTAGGTGGACTGCCAATGTTTTGTACAGATTTCTTAGCCGGTCTGATCAGTCCACGTTGGACGCGCGGCCCATCCTCTTTAGGAGGACTTTGATCCTTGCGAACAGTGTCCGGTGAATGGCCGTCACTTTCCGGAAAACGATGTCTCCGGGGACGACAAGTTTAATCTCGGTCCCTGAGTTTGAAGAGCTTCCGAGCGTCAGATTGCCTCCGATGCGAGCGGCACGCTCCCGCATACCCTGTAGTCCGAAGTGTCCGTCCTTGCCCCTATCCGCGATAACCGGGTCGATACCTATGCCATTGTCACTCACACGCAGGACAAGGTCGTATGCATATCTGAGCTCTACCTCCAATTGACTCGCCCCTGAATACACACATGCGTTGCGAATAGCTTCGTAGCCGATGCGATAGATTTCATCACGGACGATGGGATGCATCTCTCTGGCATCGCCAACCACAGAAAATGTGACCGCCATGGAATTTGGGATGAGGTCGTCCTTGGTCACGCGCCGGAGAGCTTCAGCGAGATCGTTTGTCTGCGCCGGCGCGGTGCGCAATGAGTTGAGCGCCGCCCGTCCTTCTTGGGTGGCTCGCTCAAGCCAGACTGATAGCTGTTCCAGGGCTCCGCGCATTCCGATAGGATCGGTGGACTGCTTTAGCGCAAGATCTACCACCAGCTTGCTGCCTTGGATGGTCTGGAGGAAGGTATCATGCAGCTCCCGCGCCATTCGCGTGCGTTCTGCCAATCGCTCGTCGAAGCGGGCGGCGATGGCTCTGGAAATTCGCAGAACACGTAATCTGAACGTGGCGCATATGATGCCGCCACCAAAGATAATGCACAGCGCTCGGAACCAGTTTGTTTGATACCACGACGGCGCGACGCTGAAGTCCAACATGGCGCCGGCTTCGTTCCAGACGCCATCGTTATTACATGCGATCACGCGAAACCTGTATTTCCCTGGACGAAGG
>DATNKA010000746.1:0-5842 GCA_035603655.1 Candidatus Acidiferrales bacterium
CTGCAGGATCGCCGGACCACTCAGGCCGCGATGCGTGGTCATCATCTTTTCACGGAAGTGTTGGCTGGTGCCTGAAGCAATTACTTCCGTCGAAACTCCCGCGAGATCACTGTAGTGGGAACGGTCCTCCGTGCTCAGTAGCAACGGCACGAGTGCAGGCCAGGGCTCGCGGATGGCGATGTTGAACTGACGAGCGAGGTCGTATCCAAATGGGCTTGCGCCAATTTTAGGAATCGAGAGCCCTCCAGTGGCGACGACGAGTGCGGGCGCACGAAACTCGGCGTCCGCGGCATGGACGACGAATTCAGTGGTTCGTTCAACCTGGTGAATCTTCGTATTCAGAAAGATGCTGACTTCCGCACTCTGGCATTCGGCTTCGAGCATGCCCAGAATGTCGCGGGCGGAGCGATCGCAGAAGAGTTGTCCAAGAGTTTTTTCGTGGTAGGGGATGCCATGCTTTTCGACGAGGGCGATGAACTCGGCGGGAGGGTAGCGGGCTAATGCCGACTTGGCAAAGTGCGGATTCGCGGAGAGAAAGTTTTCCGGCTGGCAGTGGAGGTTGGCGAAGTTGCAGCGCCCACCGCCGGAGATCAGAATCTTCTTCCCCAGACGGTCAGCGTGCTCGAGCACGGCGACGCGTCGCCCGCGCTTGCCAGCTTCGATGGCGCACATCAAGCCCGCCGCGCCGCCGCCGAGAATGAGTACATCGAAGGAGTGGATCATCACATGTAAAACAAGCTGAGGCGCGGGAGGTTGTATTTCTCCAGGAGACGCTTGTGGACATATTGTTTTTGCAATTGCTCGATTTGCGGCGCCGCCATCTTGCGCCGGTAGGGTGATAGTTCACGATCTGCCTGGGCGCGGACGTTCACGATTTCTTCATCCGGCGTCGCGGTAAGTAATGCGGCAAAAAGTTTTTCTTCCAGCACGGTGAGATGGCGCTCAAGGTCTTCCAGCCTTGGCGCTGCTTTTGCGGTCTCGATTTCATCGGCTAGTCTGCGAAGCGTGGCGGCTGATTCCTCAGCGACCGCGTGCACGAAAACTCCGGCAGTGTGCGGCAGTTTCGCCGCGTGCAAAAGATCTGCATTGCGACGCAGGAATGTGGCAATGGTTTCGGGCTCAAAACCTTGCCCCGCGCTGGATTTGGTCGATGGCTGATCCCCGGCTGCCGTGCCGACGGCAGCTTCCTTCATGTCTTCCGCGGCCGACAACACAGCCTGCGCGCACCACACGATGCTGTTGATCTTTTCGTGCCTTTTCGATTTGCGCTGTTCGTATTTATCGAAGGCGGAGTCGACACCGCGAAGCACAGCCTCGAGAGGGATACCGGCATTCTTCCAGATTTCAATCTGGGCCCAGTCAAGTGTGGAACCAATCAGGGGAGCGCCACGCCGCCTCAGAAAGTGCTCTTCAACTTCGGAGAAATATTGAAAATAATTGTCCAAGACGGTCAGCGAGTGGAACGCGGAGTTGAAGGTGAGCGCTCGCGGCCGCCATTGGTTTTCGCCGGCGAGGCGCCGGACGCGGAGCGGGGTGAGGCCTTCGATGCCTCGGAGGCGGGCGTTTGCACGGCTTTTGAGAGGCTGGGGCGCGCCACTACATTTCTTTCCCAGATGATGCGTAACCCCTCGAGAGTCAGGAAGTCGTCTACTTGCTTAATGTATTTCGATCCCGTTCCGATCATCGGGCCGAGGCCTCCGGTGGCAATCACTTTCGTCTCTTTGCCTAGCTCGCCGAGGAGACGTTCGAGAATGCCATCAACCAAACCGAGGTATCCGTAGTAAAGCCCGGACTGCAGACTGCCGACCGTGTTGGTGCCGATGACGCGGGCGGGCTTGCGAATCTCCACCCGCGGCAGGCGCGCGGTACGCTGAAAAAGCGCATCAGCAGAGATGCCAATTCCCGGGCAAATCACTCCGCCCATGTATTCGCCCTTCAAGGAAACGCAGTCGAAGGTGGTGGCCGTGCCGAAATCGACGATCACACAGGGGCCGCCGTACTTTTCGAATGCCGCTACGGCGTTCACGATGCGGTCTGCGCCCACTTCCGCGGGATTGTCGTAATGCACCGGCATGCCGGTTTTCACCCCCGGCTCGATCAGCAGCGGCTTGGAATTAAAGTACCGCTCACAGACCTGACGAAGAACCGGATCAAGTGGAGGCACCACAGATGAAATCACAATGCCGTGAATGCCGGCGGCCTCAAGGCTGGCCATCGAAAACAAATTGCGGAACAGGACGCCGTACTCATCCACGGTGCTGCCTTGCCGGGTGGCGACTCGCCAGTTGGCAACCAGGTGATCGTAATGTGGAGCGGTGTCAGAGTCCTGGTTGGGAGGCACGCCCGAAGCACGGGCAAAAACTCCGAGGACCGTGTTGGTGTTGCCGACATCAAGAACGAAAAGCATGAATGTCTCTGCTTGCAACGACTATGCTCGGGGGCTGAAGCCCGAGAGTTCACTGCTGTGGGCGGCGCGGCTAAAGCCGTGCCCTTTCAAAACGCTCTTACCGTACCACTGAAAATCGTCCGCAGTCCCTGCGCGGTGCGCACCTGGAGGAACCCACGGTCATCCAGACCCTCTGTGGTTCCTTCAATTCTTGATCCATTCTCCTCAACACGCACCGGCTTCCCCTCCACCCAAGTGGACTGCTCAGCGAAACGCCGGAGGATCGATGAGCGCGCATCCGTCCCGGCAGTCAAGAGTCGGTACTCCTGATCAAGCGATTTTAGCAAAGCCGCGGTCAACTCCACACGAGACCAATCGTGGCCCGTCGCTAAACGCAGTGACGTGGCCTCGCCTTCCAGTTCCCTGGGGAAGCTGGCATGGTTCACGTTGATGCCAATTCCTACCACGATGTATCTGACTCGCGTGGCTTCGGCATTCATCTCCGTAAGAATGCCACAGATTTTCTTGCCCGCGATCAGCACATCGTTGGGCCACTTCAAATCGGGAGTCATGCGCGAGTCGACTTGCTGAATCGCACTGCGAACTGCTAATCCGGCGGCGAGCGCCATCACCAGCACGTCCGCAGGCGCGAGTGCCGGACGGAGAACCACAGAGCAATAAATTCCCGCTGAACGTGTGGATTCCCAGATGTTCGCTCCGCGCCCGCGTCCGGCGGTCTGCTCTTCGGCGAGAAAAACGCTGCCCTCGGGAACACCCTCCGCAGCGGCCGACATAGCTGCCGTATTGGTCGAGCCTATTTTGTAAAAGTGGTGAAGCTCATCGTCGAAGATAGTGCCGCGAAGCAAAGGTGCGAGGATTTCAGGCAACAGAAGATCCGGGACAGACTTAAGTTGATACCCCGAAGCGGGGTGGCCGGCAACCTCTACACCCAAGCCGCGCAACTGCTGAATGAGGCGCCAGACTTCAGAGCGGTTCGAGGAAATTTCCTGCGCGATCTTGGTGCCGCTTACCACAACTGTGGCGTGTTCCATGAACAGCCGGACGATGCGGCCCAGTCGCACGTCGGTGGCCTGTGCGAGGGATTCGCCGGCTTTCGCCGGCACGAGTGCGCGAGTAACACGAGTTGTCGTCGGCTTGTTGATTCCGGAATTATGCGGGAGTGCGGAGAAAAGCACAAACAACGGAACTTACCCCGATAACGCCAACGTCCGGACTCAAGCTGGCGACACTCGCATGCTCATATCTACAGCTTGGGGAGAGTGGGTGAGCAGGCCGACTGAAATAAAATCGACGCCGGTGTCGGCGTAGGCGCGGACATTCTCCAGGCGGATTCCTCCGGAGCATTCGAGAGGAACGCGGCGCTCCAGTTGGGAACACCGCTCCACTGCGCGGCGCACATTTTCGGGGGACATATTGTCCAGCAGAATCGCTTCCGCGCCATGGGTCAACGCTTCTTCAAGCTCTTGGGGCGTGCGGACTTCAATCTCAATGGGCTGCGAGCCGCGCCGGTTGCGGACTGCCTGCTCCAGGGCGGGCACAATTCCGCCGTCGAGTGCGATGTGATTGTTCTTGATCAAGACTCCGTCGGAAAGGTCCAGGCGGTGGTTCTGGCCGCCGCCACAACGCACGGCATATTTATCGACTACGCGCAGGCCGGGAGCGGTCTTGCGAGTATCGAGAATACGCGCTTTGGTGCCGGAGACGGCGTCCACGAACTTGCGGGTCAGAGTTGCAATGCCGCTCATGCGCTGCAGAAAGTTCAGGATGACGCGTTCGCACGACAGGAGCACGCGTGCGTTGTGCCGAATCACGGCGACGGACTGGCCTTTGTGCAGGCGCACGCCGTCGAAAATTTCGGGATGCGTGGTGACTTCGTAGTGCGATGTAACCGCGCCGTCCAGAGCCGCGTAGACGTCGAGGATGCGGGCAATCACACCGATACCGGCTAGAATGCAATCCTGTTTGGCGAGGATGGTGGCGGAGGCGCGCTGGTTGGCATCGATGCAGGCGTAGCTGGTGGCGTCGCGCGTTGCCCGGTCTTCAAGCAGCGCGTTCTCGAGAATCGCGGTGATGCGTCGGCTGTTAAAGTCCATAGCGTAGAGATGTTCGACGTCTAGGATGGTGGCAAGAAGACTTAGCAAGCTACCTCTCTATTTGCAGCCCAGTTGCTCCATCTGGATCTTCATTTTCTCACGCAAATCGGTCAGTTCCTTGCCTCGTTTTCGCAGGCCTTCGACCACATTTCCCGGAGCCTTCGCCAGAAACTGTTCGTTCCCTAGCTGTTTCTGATTGTTGGTCAACTCTTTTTCAATTTTCTCCAGCTCTTTTTTCAGTCGCTCGCACTCGGCAGCAACGTCGATCTTTCTCTCGTAAATGATGTGGACATCGAAGCGAGCGGTGCTGCGGGCGCCGCCTCGTTTGGCCAGGGACTGGTCTACAAAGGTGATCTTCTCCACGTTTGCCAGACGCTCGACCGCTCCTCGATTCTGCTCGATCATGGCGCGAATTGCGGGCTCATGCGCGAAAACTTCGATTGGAACTCTCACCTTGGGCTCGACTTTCAATTCTGCGCGGACATTTCTTATGTTCACGATTAAGTCCTGCAGGATTGCCATATCGGTTTCAGCGGAAAGATCGAACTGCTTTTCGTCCGGCTGCGGATATCCTGCGAGCGCAATCGACTTCAAGGGCGGACGCCCCTCGTAAATTGCTTGCCAGATTTCTTCGGTGATAAAGGGCATGACCGGATGCAGAAGACGCAATGAGGCGTCGAACAAAGTGACTAAGTTGGCGCAAGCAGCTCGGGCTTGCGCTTTGTCCGCACCTTCCTCGAAGTTCAGACGTGGCTTGATCAACTCGATATACCAGTCGCAGAACTCTCCCCAGAAGAAGTCGTAGATCCGGTTTGCGGCTTCGTGGAAGCGATAGGCTGCGAGAGCATCGTTGACCTCGCCGCTGACGCGGTTGAAGCGGGATAGGATCCAGCGGTCTTCGAGAGCTGTTGGTGTGAATGCGTGGATGCCCTTTGCTGTTGGCGAGAGTTCGCGGGCCAGTGTGCCCGCGCCACATTCAAGACGGTCTACATTCATGAACATGAATCTGGCGGCGTTCCAGATTTTATTCGCGAAGGCACGGTAACCGTCGGTGCGACTTTCGCTGAAGGCGATGTCGGTGCCGGGCGCGGCCATGGCGGCCAGGGTGAACCGCGTCGCGTCGGTGCCGAAGCGCTGAATAATATCCAAAGGATCGATTACGTTGCCCTTGGTCTTCGACATCTTCTGGCGGTCGGCGTCGCGCACCAGCGCGTGAATATAAACCTGGCGGAAGGGGACGCTGTCATTCTTCTTATCAGCCCAGCCACTCGCCTTCTTGATCGCTCGATCCTGTTCGTGCCCCTGCATGAAGTGGCAGCCAAACATGATCATACGGGCGACC
>DATNKA010000747.1:0-5423 GCA_035603655.1 Candidatus Acidiferrales bacterium
CGACCGTCAAGAAACGGTGGGACTTCGACGTCTTTATTGCTGCGTAGAAGTTTGCCTCTCGACTTCCCAGTATGCTGGATGCCGCGAGACTACCAGTCCGATACGCAGGGCGCCCAGCAGCGAGAGCAGACGGGGAGGAAACCCATCGGATTGGAACACCACGTCGCGATCTTCAACGGGAAAGTCGAGATCCATCCGTTCCAGGCCCGGAAAATCGCGAAGACGCCTCAGTTCCTTTTCATTCTCCGACAGGAACTCGAGCGCATCCTCGATCTGACCACGCAGGTCGGAAAACTCTCGCGTACTGACGCTCACGTTCACTCCCGATTGCTCCGTTCTACGCTGAGTCATAACCGAGCCGCGGCTTTGCACCTCTCCGCGATGAAAAACAGTCAGAGCGTCAAGCGAAGAAGTCTTCAAGAATTCATCCACCTCAAAGTTAGTACCGCTCGCTCGAAGCACGCAAGACATACCGACTCACAGCTCCCCTTTTGTAAAATTTACCAGCGCATCCAGCCTTGCGGCGGCCGCGCCGGAATCGATCGACTGCTCCGCCGCCGGAATTCCATCCTTCAGATGGTTGGCACGCCCCGCGGCGACCAGCGCTGCCGCTGAGTTCAGCAGGACCACATCGCGACGCGGAGATTTCTTTCCGCTCAGAACTTCCCGAACGATGGCCGCATTGTCCGACGCATCGCCGCCAGAAATGTCAGCGAGTGTCGACCGCTTCATGCCGAACTCCTCCGGATCCACTTCATAAGTCCGGACCGATCCGTCACGAGCTTCGGCCACGCGTGTCGGGCCCGTAATGGTGATCTCATCGAGCCCGTCGAGACCGTGCACCACGAACGCGCGATGCAGTCCCAGCATGCTAAGCGCCTCCGCCAGTTTCTCGACCATATCGAGCGCATAGACTCCTACGACTTGTCCCGAAGCATGCGCCGGATTCGTGAGCGGGCCGAGCAGGTTGAACATCGTCCGCAGACGCAACTCGCGCCGGACCTTCTGCACTTGCTTCATCGAGGAGTGCAGATCGGGGGCATACAGGAAACAGATACCAATTTCCCGCAGGCACTGAGCAGCGCGCTCTGGCGGCAACTGAATGTTCACGCCCAGCGCCTCCATCACATCGGCCGAACCGCATTTCGAAGTCAGACTGCGATTGCCATGCTTGGCTACACGCACGCCCGCACCGGCGGTCACGAAGGCAGAGGCAGTTGAAATGTTAAAGGTTCCACTGGCATCGCCACCGGTACCGCAAGTATCCACCAGCGCGTCGCGGCCAGTACCGCTTAGGTCGAGCGCATTATCCGAAGTTCCGGCAAACGTAAGGGGCAAAGGCGTGGCAGCGGCGCAAATCGCTTCCGCGAAACCGACAATCTCTTCGACGGTTTCCCCCTTCATGCGCAACCCCACCAGCAGCGCCGAGATCTGCGCGTCCGTGCAATTTCCCGCGAGCACTTCCGCCATCACTTCACGCGCCTCCGCGCGGGCCAGGGATTGGTCGTGATTGGCGATGCGATGCAGGGCTTCCAAGATCATCTTGTCACTGGCGATTGTAAAGGCAAAACGCTTCCGGCGACGAGAACAGCCACAGCTAGGCGGTCAGGGACGGCCCAATCTGGGCAAGAGGTATTCGCGCCAATCCCCCGGCAGGGCGGCGGTTGCGATCGCCTTTTGCAGCAGATCACGGTCGTAGTTCTCCTTGACGAAAAGCAAATTCATTTCCGCGATCGTTATCGCGTTGTCCTCCCGCGAAATTAGCTGGAAGGAATCTCCAACTTCTACCTCTCCTTCCTGTTCAACGGAAAAGTAAAATCCACTATGCCCGCTTCGCAAGAATCGCTGCAAGATGTCATCCCGTTGAAACTTGGCGGCTAGTTTATAACAGGGAACGCGCGGCTGACGGATCATGACGATGGACGACCCGATTCGAAACCGGTCGCCAACCTGAACATTTCCTTCGCTCAGGCCCTCGGTCGTAAAATTCTCGCCAAACATGCTCCACGGCAAATCCATATCAGGTAATTGCCGCCGCCAATATTCATAGTGCTCCGCGGGATAGGCGTAAACCGCCTTGTGCGGGCCGCCATGAACACTGAGATCTGCCTGCCGGTCGCCCTCGAGGTTCAGCGTGCGCAGCGCCACGCGACCCGCCACTGGCTTCTTGAAGATACCAGTGTTGATGGTTGTTCCTTTATAGACGGTCAGGCGCGGCCGGGCGACGTTAAGGGAAACCAATTTCACGTTGTACTTCGGGGCTGTCGGAATCCGGGTTGGGTTACTCCGGATATAGGTCCCGAGATAAGATTAGATGTTCTGGCGATTGAAACGACGCGGCTCTCTGCGTTTGCCCTAATCCGTTCCCCTTCTATAAAATTGAGAGTTTGCTAGCCTCAGTCGAAAGCCGCGAGCAAGTTCCTTCCGATTCTTAGACGAGCGTCATTATGAAAATCCATGAGTACCAGGCCAAAGGAATTCTTAAGAAGTATGGCGTAACCGTGCCGCGCGGAACAATGGCGACCTCGCGAGAAGAAGCCGATTCCGCTGCCAAAGAATTGTTCAGTTCCGGAGCAACCGGAGTGGTCGTCAAGGCGCAAATCCACGCCGGCGGCCGCGGCAAAGGCGGAGGCGTGAAGATCGCTAAGTCTGCCAACGAGGCGGGAGACATCGCCGACAAGATGCTCGGCATGAGGTTAGTCACCCATCAGACTGGCCCTGAGGGCCGCATCGTGCGGCGCTTATTGATAGAAGAAACTCTGCCTATCGAAAACGAGCTGTACCTCGGCATTCTCGTCGACCGCGCGGAAGGCAAGCCTGTGTTCATGGCGTCTGCAGCGGGTGGCATGGACATTGAGCAGGTGGCCGCGGAAAATCCCGGCGCCATTTTGAAACAGCACATCGATCCTGGCATGGGCCTGGAAGCCTTTCAGGCACGCAAGATGGCTTTCGCGCTTGGACTTAATGCCAAACAGATCAATCCCGCCGTGCAATTTCTTTCCAGTCTCTATAAGGCGTTTCTCGATACTGATGCTTCTCTCCTCGAGATCAATCCCTTCATCACTACCACCGATGGCCGGCTTTTCGCTCTCGATGCAAAGCTGACCTTCGACGACAACGCGCTCTTCCGCCATCCCGACATTCGCGAATTGCGCGATATTACGGAGGAGGATCCGCTCGAGGTTGAGGCCTCCAAGTACAGCCTGAACTACATCAAGCTCGAGGGCAGCGTGGGCTGCATGGTGAACGGCGCCGGACTGGCGATGGCCACGATGGATATCATCAAGTACGCTGGCGGCATGCCCGCGAACTTTCTTGATGTCGGCGGCGGTGCGAACGCCGAGCAGGTCGCGCACGCATTCGAAATTCTTCTAAGCGATAAAAGTGTAAAAGCGGTTCTCATCAACATTTTCGGCGGCATCCTGCGCGTAGATACCTTGGCGAAGGGCGTGGTGGAAGCCGCGAAGAAGACCAACATTCAGCTTCCCGTAGTGCTGCGCCTCGAAGGCACGAACGTGGACGAAGGCAAGAAAATACTGATGGAGTCCGGCCTGAACTTCGTCGTGACCGACACCATGAAAGACGCGGCAGATAAAGTTGTCGCCGCGGCACGAGGAATTTAGCGGAAACTGCTTGTCATCCGGAGCGCAGCCAGAGACCCTGGTGTTTGCCGGGTCCACGTTTATATCGACTGGGGAATTATATATATGGCAATCTTGGTTAATGAGAAAACGCGATTAATTGTGCAGGGTCTCACCGGACGCGAAGGCACCTTCCACGCCAAGGCCTGCGCGGCTTATGGAACGCAGGTGGTGGGCGGAGTGACGCCAGGAAAAGGCGGCACTATGCACGAAGGCTGGCCGATATTCAATACCGTGCAGGAAGCGGTCGAAAAAACTGGCGCCGACACAACTGTGATTTTTGTTCCCCCACCGTTCGCGGCAGATGCCATCATGGAGGCGGCCGACGCCGAACTGGGCCTCATCGTCTGCATCACCGAAGGAATTCCCACGCTCGACATGGTCAAGGCCTGGGAGTTTCTGCAGAACCGGCGCTCGCGGCTGATCGGTCCAAACTGTCCTGGCATCATTTCGCCCGGCAAGTGCAAGATCGGAATCATGCCGGGATCGATTCACAAAGAGGGCTCGATCGGAATCGTATCGCGCTCGGGCACCCTGACTTATGAGGCCGTGCACCAACTTACACAGCGCGGAATCGGGCAGTCCACTGCAATTGGCATTGGCGGGGATCCGATCATTGGAACCAACTTCCTGGATGCGCTCGACCTGTTTAATCGCGATCCTGAGACCGAAGCCGTGATTATGATCGGTGAAATAGGGGGCGACGCCGAGGAAACCGCGGCGGAATTTGTGAAGACAAAAATGAAAAAGCCGGTAGTCGGCTTCATCGCCGGGCAGACCGCCCCTCCCGGGCGGCGCATGGGCCATGCGGGAGCAATCATCTCCGGCGGCAAGGGAACAGCCGCCGAGAAAATCAAAGCCATGGAAGCAGCCGGTATCCGGGTGGCAAAATCTCCGGCGGCCATGGGCGAGACTCTCGTGGCGGCGCTGGGAGTCAAGGTTTAGTAAAGAAACAACAGGATAAGGACGAGCGACCAATTACCAACTATGAAAACTCTGCAACGCACTCTTACCATCGTAAAACCGGACGCCGTAGCCAAGAGCGCGGTGGGCGATATCATTGAACAATTCGAGAAGAATGGATTTCGCATCCTCGCCATGAAGATGCTCGAAATCTCCAAGCATCAGGCAGAGCAGTTTTATGCCGTGCACGCAAGCCGGCCATTCTACGGTTCGCTCACCGATTTCATGTCGAGCGGACCCATCGTCGCCCTAGCTCTGGAAAAAGAAAACGCCATTGCCGATCTCCGCAAGCTGATGGGCGCCACCAACCCGGCCAGCGCGGAAGAAGGCACCATCCGCAAGAAGTGGGCCTCCAGCATCGAGCACAACGCCATTCACGGCTCCGATGCTGAGGACACCGCACGCTTCGAATTGAGCTTCTTCTTCGCAGGCTACGAGCTCGCGCAATAAAGGTCAGAGCTGGAAACTTGGAGCGTCTCTAATGCCAATGGTTCAAATCACGATGCTGCAGGGACGCACTGCCGACCAGAAACGCAAGATCGCCAGGCGTGTCACCGACGCGCTGGTCGAAGAAGCCGGCGCACGCCGCGAAGGCATCATCATTGCTTTTCATGAGGTGTCGAAGGAAAGTTACTCATCGGGCGGCGACTTGATGATTGACAAGGCTAAGTGACATGACTCGCAGGCAAATGTGCCCGCACCGCACTAACTATCCCAACGCCTCGTACAGGTGACCTTCCACCCGGTCCGCGACTTTGGGCAGGTCCTTGCGAGCGTGCTGCAAGAAGTGAGGAGAAGTCCGGTGGGCTTCGAGCGCTG
>DATNKA010000748.1:0-2690 GCA_035603655.1 Candidatus Acidiferrales bacterium
GTCCCAGCAAATGCCCGGACACAGGTCCGCTAAAAAATCCACTAAAGCTTACTGGCTCTCCTACCAGCGGGTGCTTCATAAAATAGATATTCCATAGGAAGCAGGAGAGCAATGCTCCCAGGGTCAGGAACACGGCGGCGCTGTATGGCCCTAGATGATTACCGCGAGTCATGGCATGCGTCATAAAAGGCGCCCATAGGCCCATTAGAATCCCCGAAACCACACACGTGACCAGGCTTTTTCTGGAGACGGAGCGTCCCGCGGCGGCGAGATTCCCATAGGCTTTACCGTCGAAAAGAACAGCGATAAACGCGCAGGCGACACCAAGCGTAAGAAAAACTGCATTCCCCCTGGGCTGCAGCGCATAGCTCAAAACCGTTCCGACCACCAATGCAATGCCAATGGAAATGGGAAATGCGACCGCGAGTCCGGCCATGTCAATCGCAGCGACCAGTAAGAGGTTGGCAAGGTTGAACAGCGCCCCGCCGATGAGGGCGTTCGCAATATTCGAAGTGTCCGCGGCCTGCACATTGTTCAGAAAGCTAGAGGAATCATGGCCGGAGCTTCCCATCGTCAGGGCCAGTACCAGTGAGATCAAGAAAATGCCGAGAGCATAGTCCCAATAGAAAAGTTCGAAACGGTAGCCTTTTACGCCCTTATATGTGTTTGCCCACGAACCCCAGCAAACCGCACTTGTGATCATCATCAGCAGCGCGATCGTCAGACTCGATGGCGTGAACATCGTTTCTCCTTCGGACGTGGTCAGGGCTGGAAAGTGTGTAACTGTACTCTTCTTTGGTTCAGGTCACAAGTCTTCGCGCAACAACAGTCTTCGCGCAACCCAGGCAACCCAGCGACGCGATCAACCTCTGCATCGCGTCCGCTCCCCAGTCCGGTGGCTAGTTCCGTGCTCTGTTCTTGATCCAGATCGGAGTACCCAGAAAGCCGAAAGCGTGGCGAATCTGATTCTCTAAAAAACGCTGGTAGGAGAAGTGCAGCTTCACGGCGCGATTGGTGAATAAAATAAAAGTGGGCGGCGCGACCGAGGCTTGTGTCATGTAGAGAATTTTCACGCGGGATCGCATGGGGACTGCGGCGCGCTCAAAATCCACGGTTTCAATGAAGCGATTCATGGCAGACGTGGGTATGCGCTTGCGGCGTTCGGTGGCTACCTGTTCGAGGAGCGGAAAGATTTTCTCCGTACCTTTGCCGGACCGTGCCGAGATGAAGACGATTGGCGCGTAAGTCAGGAATTTGAGATCGTACCGCAGGCGCTCTTCGTAAGCTTCGCGGTCGCCGGGGCGTTTGCTCTCTCGCATGCGCATGGCCTTTGAAGGCCTTCCGGGCTTTAGCGTGCCGCCGGTGACAAGATCCCATTTGTTGACCACGATGATCATCGAACGTCCGCTCTCGTGCGCGTAACCGGCGATGGCGGCGTCGAGTTGGCTGACGCCTTCGGTGGCGTCGATAACCAGCAGCGCGATGTCGGCGCCTTCGAGATGCTTGCGCGCCATCACCACCGAAAGTTTCTCCGCCATCAAGTGAGTTTTGCCTTTGCGACGGATGCCCGCCGTATCGATGAAGCGGAATCGGCGGCCGTCACGTTCTACGATTTCGTCGACCGCGTCACGTGTCGTGCCCGGAATGGGCGATACGATGGCCCGGTCGGAGGCCGTCAGGCAATTCAGCAGCGTAGACTTTCCTACGTTCGGATGGCCGATGATAGCGACCTTGGTTTCGTAGACGGGTTCGACTTCCGCAGTTGCCTCGTCCGTCTGAGATGCTGCTTCTTGCGTTTCCTCCGCATCCTCTTTGGCCGGTGGCAAAATCTCAAACACCGCGTCCAGCAGGTCGTCGATGCCGCGCCCGTGTTCAGCAGAAATGGGGAACATCTGCTTAATTCCGAGGCGGTGAAACTCATCAACTATGTTCGCTTGTTTTTCAGTGTCGGCCTTGTTGACAGCCAGGAAGAGCGGACGTCCGGTCTTGCGCAGCAGGCGAACCAATTCAAGGTCAGGACCCGCGAGTTCGGCGCGGCCATCGACCACCATGACAATCGCCGCAGCTTCATCGAACGCAACCCGCGCTTGGCGGAAAATTTCCGAGGGAATGAAGTCATTCTCCTCGGGAAGAATGCCACCGGTGTCGATGATACGGATGCGGCGGCCCCGCCATTCCGCGTCGCCGTACAGCCGGTCGCGCGTAATGCCGGGCTCGTCGCCAACAATCGCGCGGCGGGAACCCACGATGCGATTGAACAGCGTGGACTTTCCTACGTTCGGTCGGCCCACGATGGCAAGCGTCGGGACGCCGGCTGCGGTGGTGGCGAGAGTACTTGTCGAGTTGTAAGTGGGTTGCGTCAAAATGAGTAAGAGCAGTGCCGCTAGCCGGGAATGTTTATTATAGAGACTCCCGTGGCATTCAGTTCACAACCTGCGTCTCCCGCCGAGCCCGGCAGCAAGACTTGCGACGCTTCTCGCTCCTCCCTCTATCAATTCTTTGCGCCGGGGGGACTGCTGGCGCGCACACATCCGGCGTATGAATTCCGCCGCGGGCAGTTACAGATGGCGCAAGCAGTCGAGCAGGCGCTGGAGGAAAAACGCCACCTGATTGTGGAAGCCGGCACGGGTACCGGAAAAACGCTGGCCTACCTGCTGCCGGCAATCCGCTCCGGCAAGCGAGTGATTATT
>DATNKA010000749.1:0-5132 GCA_035603655.1 Candidatus Acidiferrales bacterium
CTGACCCGTACAACTGGGTGATGGCGCTGAAGAATGCTGACAACTCCCGCTCCGCCATGGTCATGAGGTCGGCGCAACCAGAGTTGGGATATTTTTACGTTTTATGGCGAGCGAGTGGATTTATATTCCTCAACTCCCGAAGCCGGAGAACCGCTATTGACAGGCCGCCGGCTTCCGGCTAAAACGGAGAGTGTCTCCGAATCAGTAGATAAGACAATCGGACACTGTCTCCGGTAGCAGCTTTTTTGTATGCCGACCAAGAATCAGAAAATTGCCCCACGAAAACCGCGCACCGACGCGCAGCGGAACCGCGAGCGCATTCTGGAGGTGGCGAAGGAGGCATTTACGCAGTCCGGCGCCAACGCCAGTCTGGACGACATCGCGAAAGAGGCAGGGGTTGGAGCCGGAACTCTGTATCGCCACTTTCCTACACGCGATGCACTGATCGAAGCGGTCTATCGGACTGAGGTGGAAAAACTGGCCGCGGCCGAGAAGAAGTTCTCCGAAAGCCTTCCTCCCATCGAGGCCTTGCGAGCATGGATGTTACTTTTCGTCGACTACATCGCGACCAAGCAGATCATCGGCCCCGCTCTGCATTCTCTTGTCGGAGGGCCCTCGAAGCTGTATGAAGGTTCACGGGCTCAGATTCAGGGAGCGATTGGTGCGCTGGTGAAGTGCGCGATTAAGAACGGCGATATACGCAGAGATCTCGAGCCATTCGATCTGCTCCGAGCACTTATCGGCGTCTCCAACGTGGCATCCGGTCCTGACTGGCAGCAAAGCGCGAGAAGACTCGTGGACATCCTCATCACGGGTTCGCGGCCAATCCAATAGACGCGAGACGCAGACTTCGTACGCCGCCGCACTTCTGGGTCCTTTTTCCGGGACTCCGTAGCCGTCAATCTCTATGACCTGGGCTTTTCGAGCTGGATTGGTAATTGGTCGGGGCGCGCGGATTTGAACCGCGGACCCCCTGCGCCCAAGGCAGGTGCGCTACCAGGCTGCGCTACGCCCCGACATAATTAGCAAGATTGATTCTAAAGCAGTTTCCAACTTTATTACCACTCCAACTCTTGGTTTCCGGCCTTGACCGTGCCAATACCGTGCCAGTATCCGCTCACTGCACCATGACCGTGCCCATTCCTTCACCACTCGCCGTTGCCATCTCGCTGGCCCGGCGGTTGAGCTTTTCCAGAGTCTGCAAGATGATGCCAGGGAACCCTTCATCTCCTTCACTTAGTTCGCGCTCGCAGGCACCCATTTTTGTGTGTACTGGATTCCCTGCGCAACCATTGCCAACTTCGCCGGGTCAACGGCTCGTATCTTTCGTAGCCGCGACGCCTGGAATCCCCCTCCTTCCGGTGGGAGTGGACGCCAAAAATCACGAATCGTTCCCGCCCCGCCCGCCGCAATCCCTGGAACGCGCGTCGAGTCTAAGGATCGTCTTCAAAAGGCACGGCTTTGGCCAAGCCGCCTAAGGGGCGCCAGCAATACATGGCTCAGCCTCCAAGGGACGGAAGCTCTCTCCACCATGCCTTTGCAGTATTTCTGGTGCCATCGAAGGGACTCGAACCCCCACACCGTTGCCGGTACATGGACCTGAACCATGCGCGTCTGCCAATTCCGCCACGATGGCAATTCTGGACCGCAATGCAGCGGCGGCCCCCAGGGCCGCCGTGTCAGGAAGATCAACGATTCTATTTTACAGCCCCGTCAGCGCCTGTCAAACCACACGTTCCAGGCAATGTCCAAATGAATCGACCCAAAGTTTGACTCTGTGTTAAAGGTCTGCCCGATACCTGAAGCCTCACCCCAGCTTCGCCGTCATCGAAATCTTCGCATTCAGTACCTTTGACACCGGACAACCCTTCTCCGCCGCTTCCGCATACTTCTGGAATGTCGGCGCGTCTGCTCCCGGAACCTTGCCCACCACATCGAGGTGGCTCGATGTAATCGTCCATCCCGCTTCCTGCTTCTCCATCGTCAACGTCACATTCGTGCTGATACTCTCCGGCTTCAGATTCGCAGCGCCCAGCTGCGCTGACAAGGCCATCGAAAAACATGCTGCATGCGCCGCTGCAATCAACTCCTCCGGATTCGTCCCTGGTCCATTTTCGAACCGCGATGTAAACGAATACTGCGAGTCCTTCAGCACTCCGCCGGGAGCCGAAATCGTTCCCTTTCCATCCTTCAACCCACCCTTCCATACCGCGCTAGCTTTACGTTCCATCACTTTCTCCTCATCATGAATAGAAAATTTAAATTCCCTTTTCATTTTTCATTGTAGACGGAGACTGCTCAGCTTGTCAGGAGCGCGACCTCGACCTGCTGGGCAGAGCTCGTGATCTCAGTAAAAATCCGAGCAGCTCAGATAAGGCCCGCACACCGCACAGCTCAGCTTGCAACGGCTTTCCTTCCGTTCCGCCGAGCAGTCAGGACAAAATCGTTATGGACCCCTTCGACCGCGCTCGGCGGATTTCTTGTCTGTTCGACTTCCGCGTGACCTGTTCCCGCTTCATTCAAGCTCGTCCGCGGAACATGATCCAACGTGAGCGCCCGCACAAGTAGATAGTCTTCCCCGCCTGCCCGGCTTCGCTCGGTGCAAGTCGGGCTGCGAATGATCAGGGCTGATCAGATTCAACACTTCATTCGTCTTCAAAAGAAAAGCCTCTCTGGAAAAAGATTCAATCTCTCCCGCAGAAAGGCTATTCATCTCAGTCTCACGAACCCGGGCTTAGTCCACCACAATCAACGCCAGCTGCACTCCCGGATGTCGCAGGTCAATCAGCACATACTCTCCGTCAATGTAATCGACGTAGCAATCATCGGCATAATCCCAGTCTCCTGGCCACGGAGTCGCCAGCGCAAACCAGTAACCGCTATATTGAAAACGCGGCTGTCCTTCCACCACCTGGGTCCGCACTCTGAACGTGTGCTGACGGCCAAAGTTCGATCGGAATTTATCATCGGGAATTCGCTGGCCTCGTTGCTCCGATGCCCGCGCCGCGCCGTTGTTCTGCGCCGCGTGATCTTGCTCTTTTCCCGACCTCATCTCTCCGTTCTGCTTTTCATCTTGCTTTTGATTATTCGACGGCTTCGCTTCCTGAGCCTTGGGCTGTTCCTGCTCCCGGGAAGGCTTCGCGTCTCGAGGCTCACTCTGCTGCCGTGGCGGCTTTGCCTCATCCTGCTTCGGCTCTTCCTGTTGCTGAGGTTTTGCTTCATCATGCCCATCTTGAGCCGTCATCACTCCGCAGGTACCCAAAAGCAATCCCAATAGCCCTGCGCCTAACAATCCTGTACCCAAGCCCTTAAATCTCACGTCTTGAAATCTCATAGATCTCCCTCACGTAAGTTTCTGCTTTGCCTCCAATTTCGGGCTCAGGTCAGATGCCACCTGTACGCCCTCCGGATGCCGCCCAAGTGCATTCCACCGCTCCGTCTACAGTGTTCTCCTCGGGCTCGCGGCAAAAAAGAATCGCTTCCCAGTGCGCAAAATTTTTCTCTTTCCACAGATTCTTTGCGCTACAATCCCCTAACGAACTAGAGCAATGTCGCTTCGTCTGCGGACCGCTTGCTCTTGCCTTCCCCCAGGAGGTAATACATGTATCGGCCCTATTCCAGTTCTTTGGCGGATTCTCGTCCGTTCATGGATGTGCAATCCCTGATCCGCGATCTCAATCAGGATTACGTCACTTCGTTCAACACCGGCAACTACGACCAGGCGGCCGCCTTCTTTGCTCCCGACGGCGCCTTCATGGCCCCTCACCATGATCCCGTCTACGGCCCCAAAGCGGTCGAGCATCTCCTCCACCAGTTCCGCGATGCCGGATATCAAGACCTTCGCCTCGAAACGATTCGCGTCGAATCCTCCGGCGACCTGGCAATCGAAATCGGCCGCTACACCGTAGCTATCCGCCAGCCCGACTCGACCATCCGCGGCGACCGAGGCAAGTACCTCAAGGCCTGGCGTAGGTTGGGAGCATGGCTTGTCGTCGCCGACAGTTGGAGTTCTAACCTCCCCGCCGCTCGCTAGGTTTGTGGAAGGATCAGGGATTTTAGGTGGCGCAGCGCTTCAGCGCTGCCATAAGAATTCCCTAATTCATGTGGGCTTTAGCCCCCGAAGTATCCCGATTCGCCTCACGCGGCCCGCAAACCACAAACAACCTAAGCCCCAGCACTCGCCCATACCGCTCAAAGTCGCAGTCAGTTGTAAAAATGTGCCATTCTCGCCGCTGCGCAACCGCACAAATCAAGAAATCGATCGCCGAGCCCGCTAGTCCCTGACCCCGGCACAGACTATGCATGGGTGGTTGGATATGAGGTTCGTTCAAATTGGACTATCGAGGCGCCTCCGGAATCGTCAAGGTCAAGGCGTCTATGTGCTAAGGCAGGTGCGCTATCAGGCTGCGCTGCGCCCGACGATGTGAAGATCGATGACTCTGCCGAGTCAACGACTGCTGCAATCATAAACGACGGAACGCGCTATAATTTTTCTCTGTCTATGGCGAGCCTGCGGTATGCGTTGGTGGCGTACGTGAGAGGTCCAGTGGGAGAGTTCGTGGAGAACCTCCGGCGGGAGCTGCATCCCGAATTGCCGCATTTCGCAGCCCATCTGACGCTGCTGCCGCCGCGTCCGCTGCAGGGAACCGAGGGTGCGGCGCTGCAGGTGCTCGCGGGGATTTGCGGACGGACGGAGCCCTTTGAAGTGACCTTAGGCGGGATGGATAGCTTCGCTCCGACGACTCCGACGGTTTACATCCGCGTGTCTTATGGGGCGATGCGAATGTGCGAACTGCATGAGCAGTTGAACACGCAGGCGCTCGAGTTTGTGGAAGAGTGGGCTTATATCCCGCATTTGACGATTGCGAAGATGCCCAGCGAATCCGCGGCCGAACAAGCTTTGCGGATCGCCGGCCAACGTTGGGAGGAATATACCGCAAGCCGGCGTGTTCTGGTGGACCGGCTGACATTTGTACGGGAAGACTCGCCGAACTGCTGGATTGATCTGGCTCCGGTGCCCCTCGGAGGAACACTGGTTTCGCCGTAACCTCGCCCTGATTACCTTGCATTACGTTACTCCCGCCTGATTGGTATGGCCCCTGGTACATTTCCCTCCCGTGCGTTGCGGAGCC
>DATNKA010000750.1:0-6395 GCA_035603655.1 Candidatus Acidiferrales bacterium
TGTACGGGCCGTTGATCGTTTTAGAGCCGGGGCAGAAGTATGATCTGGAGCATGATAAGACTTTCGTTTTCAGCATCGGTCGTTACGCTCCATTTGGTTCGATGCTGATCGTGAACGGCACTCCTGAACCGGATCCCGTGGAATTGAAGACTGGGACGATATACAGGCTGCGCTTGATCAACATCACCACGAACGAGTCGGACCTGCGAGTGCGATTGGAGGGCGAGGGCGCGCCGGTGCAGTGGAAGGTCATCGCGAGCGATGGAGCCGATCTCCCCGCCGCACTACTGAAGTCGTCTGCGGCAGATATGGGTTTGACGGTAGGTTCAACCCGCGACATCGAATATGAGTCGGATCGTGAGGGGCACGTCGAGATGAAGATTTCGGCGCCGGGGTTTGAAGCACTAATCATGCAGCCGTTCGATATTGTCTTCGCCAAGTAGCGAATCGAGTCGCTCGCCGATTTGTAAAAAAGCGCAGGAAGTCGATTCAGCGATTGGCCAGTCAACGCCACGGGAAAAACCATGGCAACTGGCTCAGCTTCTGTTACGCTCGGGGCCAAAGCGAACGATAGTAGCGGCAATATGCAGCAACCGTCTCTTGCGAGTCTGGTCCCACCATTCTGGGGAACTGCTGCGGACCATCGATGAAAACGGTCAGCTACCCGGCGCCGTGCATTTTTCGACCGATGACCGATGACCGTTTGCTGGCCGTGGCTTACGAAGTAACCGTGTATGCAAAAGGAGCGGTCAAAGTCTTCGATGTCGGCTCGTGGAAAGTGCGATACGATCTGGCAACAGCGTTCACGATGGTACACGCTGGACTTTCCGGACAATCGTCGCCTTGCTTTCTCCGACTTCCACAATGACACCGAAAAGATCCGGGAATTGGAAAGCGGGAAAAATCTAATCGAGGAGACCTGCGCCTCGGCCGCGACTGTCCGGAAGTTGATCTCCCGATTAGAAGCATCTATTCGTTGCAGAGCCGCTCGCGCCCGTTGCATTGCGCTCTCACTTCTCACTCGTTCGCTCCGCTTCAGACCCTCAGCATTACTTAGTGCATGTGTTCGCTCCACAGATGTGACCATGTTGCTCCGGTCGGTCTGGTCACCTTAGATAGGGATCATGGCCGAGTGCCGGGCTACTATTACCTAACCCGGTAAGGTAAGGCTTGCTATCCGGGAATTTCGTCGAATGGCGCTCAAAAGCCCAGGAAATACCGAACAGAACCGAACCCAATTCCCAGCAGGATCAGGGGAACCACCTTCAGTTTGAAGCTATGGAGTAGGAGAAGCGACAGTATCACCTCGCTCAAAGAGATCACATTGAGTTGCTTGAGACCTGCAACTCCTGATGGGAAGATCACCGCTTTTCCTAAAAACAGCGTTAGATCTAAAATCGCGCCGACCACGACAGCGGTGATCAGTTCCAGGACGCCTGCCATCATCGGGTTGTCTTGGGTTCTTTCCACCAGCGGCGCACCCGCAAATACGAAGAAAAAACACGGCAGAAACGTATAGAAGGTCGTGGCCAGAAGACCCAAGGTTCCCATCCACAATGAGCTGTGGAAGTGGTTGTAGCTGGCCAGGAACCCGACAAAGGCTACCACTATGATCAGCGGGCCGGGAGTTGTCTCGGCGAGTGCGAAGCCGTCCATCATTTGGAGCCTGGTCAGCCAATGAAGCTTCAACACAGCAACCTGAGCTACATACGGAATTACCGTATATGAACCGCCAATAGTCACGAATGCGGTCTTGGTAAAGAACAGCGCGAGGCCCCGCCAAAAATGGAAGTCCCCAACAAAGTAGAGCAACGGCAACGGCAGCAGCCAGAGAAGCAGGACGATCGCCGCCAACTTCATCATTGGCCACAAAAGAGGGATAGGTTTCGTTGCGGCCGAACTACGGCCGATGTAATCGCACTCTTCGTCCTCTTGGGCGCTGGCTTTGCCGGGGCGGTGGAGAAGGTCAGGCCGCACTGCCGTCAGGGCGATTCCCAGAGCAATGACACTGACCATCACGATGAGCAGCGAGGCCTCAAAGAAGAACATCGCTGCAAACGCAGCCACTGCAACGGCACCTTGAATCGGTCCGCGCACCGCCCTTCTGGCAACTCTCTCGAGGGCGACCATCACCAGAGCGATGACAATGGGTTTTAAGCCATTGAACATAGCGGCAATCCAAGCCAGGCTACCGAATCTGACATAGATCACACTGAGTGCCAGCAGAATAAACATGGAAGGCAGCACGAAAAGTGTTCCGGCAACAATGCCGCCCCGCTTGCCATGCAGCTTCCACCCGACATAGATCGCAAGCTGCTGTGCTTCAGGTCCGGGAAGGATCATGCAATGGCTCAATGCATGGAGGAAGCTTCGGTTGCTGATCCACCGCTTCTTCTCAACCAGCTCGTCATGCATAATGGCGATGTGAGCGGCTGTACCGCCGAAGCTGATCCATCCCAGCTTGCACCAGAAACGCAGCGCGGCGCTAAAGGAAGGTCGCTGCGGCCTATCTTTCCTCCCGCGGCATGCCAGGTCCCGAGAGCGAGATGTCGGCCAGAAAGTCCTCACAAATTCTGTAACCTTCGCGACATTATAACATCATAATGAGGTAAAGGAAGAGGCGCTCGAATTTGCTCTTGGGCGCTTCGCGCGTTCGACAACGATCAAATAATCGAGAGGCTTTTTGAATATGAACCAACTTACTCAATCTGTGGAAAGGGAAGGCAGCAGCCGTTTTGTATTCTCAAGCAGAGGCCTTGCATTCTTGGCAACACCTTCGGTAGCTCGTTGGGCTCCTATTCCGCTACGGCTGATTGTTGGCTATGGTTTCATGGAGCATGGCGTTGCGAAACTGTCCAGGGGACCTGAAGGCTTCGCCGCCATCCTGCATACGATCGGCGTGCCCGCGCCTCATCTGATGGCATGGCTCACCATTCTGACCGAACTCATCGGCGGTCTCGCCGTCCTGCTCGGGGCTTTCGTCCCACTTCTAAGTCTGCCGATGGCTGCGGTTCTCTTCGTAGCGATGCTAACGGTTCATCTCCCCTATGGGTTCAGCTCGATCAAGCTGCTGAGTGTGACGGCCGGCCGCGCCCAGTTCGGGCCGCCGGGCTACGAGCTTGATCTGCTCTATCTTGCGTGCCTTGCGGCGCTCGTATTCGGTGGTTCTGGGCCGATGGCGATCGACCACTATTTCAGGAAGAAATGACAGCCGCTTTCATACGCCGCCCAGGGCATCGGAAGATTTTCAGCGAGAAGTCCTTCGGACAAGGCGTGTGACGAATCGGACGAGATCTCCCCGGTAGCAGAGTGTTTCGTAATCGACTGGACGGCTGCCTGTCGAGTAGGAAGTTCGTTCAATGCGAAAAATCGGGCTCCCTGGTTTCACTTTTAGCGAGCCCGCAACCTCGTTCTCAGCGGCCACTGCGTCCAGTTTGTACTCCGCCTCGATCAGCGGAACATCGTACTTGCGTTCAAGGAGCGAAAAAATGGGCTCTACCTTCAGATTGTTGGTGATGATCTTCTTGCCAATCTCCAAGGGCAGGTAGGTTTCGTCGAAGGAGAGGGGAACGCCGTCTGCCAGGCGCACGCGACGAATCCTGACGACGCGCTCGCCCCTTGTCAGCGCAAGCTGGCGCGCCACGGTCGCGTTGGCAGGAACAATTTCTTTAGCGATTACCCGGGCGGTTGGCTGGTGGCCAAGTGCGTGCATATCTTCTACAAATCCGCTCAGCTCTTTAAGGTCCTGCATGATCTTCGGCGCAGCGACGAATGTGCCTTTGCCGCGACGAATCTCGACAAGACCGCGGCTCACAAGATTCTGAATGGCCCGGCGGACGGTGATGCGACTGACCCCGAATCGCGCAACAAGGCTGTCTTCGGTCGGCAGTTGGTCGCCGACCTTCAGGTCTCCATCGGTAATCTCGCCAGCGAGGACGGTTTCGACGCGTGCATAGAGAAGAGAGTCATGCGCCGCTGACATGACGACATTATAACGTCGTATGGGTTCACCTGAACCCACCCTGCGCCCATAGCGTCTGAGCAAGGGGCAAACCTTCCGTAATCAAGCTAGGAAAGGTCAGAAAGGAACTATAGTTTATGCTCTCGCCGCAAGCGTGGTTTTTGGGTGAAATCCACCACTGCCTGGCCGAAATCAACCGGTGTAAGTCAATCAAAAGAACGGAACTCTTCCCCCTCAGCAGTGTTCAATCTAGTGGCAGGAATTCTGGGGGATATTATGAAAATCAAATTATCTAAAACGCTTCTTACCGCGGTGTTGACGAGTGCAATGGCGCTCGGGACTGGGACTTCCTTGGGGGCGCAGGACCAGTCGATGGACAAGCCCTCAGCGGCCGTGGGAGCTCAGGTGGATCAAGGACCTCCGCCAGAGCAGACCGCGCCGCAATACAATGCGCCGGAGCAGAGCGCGCCTCAGGATGTCGCACCTCCTCCATCACCGCAAGATCAAGATAGATACCAAGACCAGGCGCAGGCGCCTCCGCCTCCAACAGGGCCGGATCAACGGCAATACACACCGTTGGCTCCGGAGCAGTTGGATAAGCTGGTAGCTCCGATTGCGTTGTATCCCGATTCGCTCGTGGCGCAGATACTGGCCGCGTCGGAATATCCAACGCAGATTGTAGAGGCGGACCGCATGGCACGGGAGAACCCGGGGCTGAAGGGACGAGATCTAGCCGAGGAAGTGGACCGGCAGGATTGGGATCCGAGCGTGAAGGCTCTAGTGGAGTTTCCCACAGTGCTGGCGAACCTGGACAGGGATTTGTCAT
Source organism: Candidatus Acidiferrales bacterium (assembly GCA_035603655.1). GTDB lineage: Bacteria > Acidobacteriota > Terriglobia > Terriglobales > Acidobacteriaceae > Sulfotelmatobacter. The sequence continues at coordinate 4,788 of DATNKA010000750.1, forward strand.
GGACCTCTGAGCTGGGCGAAGCCTATCAGAACCGGCCGGATGACGTGATGCAGGCGATCCAACACATGCGTCACAAGGCTTACGACTCAGGCAATCTGCGGAGTACGCCGCAAGAGCGCGTGTACGAGCAGGGGCCGAATGTAGACATCCAGCCGGCTGATCCGGATGTGGTGTATGTGCCCACCTACAACCCAGCCTACGTGTACGGATATCCCGTAGGCCTGTGGCCCGGGTTCTATCCGTGGTGGGGAGTTGGGGGACCTTACATTTCGTTCGGCATTGGCTTCCCGATCGCGCCATTCTTCGGCTTCGGCTGGGGATGGCACGGATGGGGCATCGGTTGGGGCTTCCACGGAGGAGTCTTCTTCGGCGGCCATCCTTGGGCCTACCGCGGCGGAGCGTTTTATAATCACGCAGCGTTTGTCCACGGAAATTATCGAGGATTCTCGCGTGGCGGATTCGGAGCGCGCGGGTTTGCGAATCGCAGTGCGCACGGGTTCGGCTCAGCCGGGGGTCACGGATATGCGGGCGCATCTCGAGGCTACTCGGGCGCATCTCGAGGCTACTCGGGCGCGTCTCGAGGCTACTCGGGCGCGTCCCACGGCTTCGCCGGCAGCAATCGCGGCGCAGCCGCGAACCGGGGCGCTACAGGGAACCGAGCCTACGCAGGCAATCGGGGATTCTCGGGCGGTAATCGAGCTGTCGCAGGACGCGGATCAAGCGCACCGCGGGCAGGTGGTTTCAGCGGCAGCCGCGGCGGTGGAGGTCACAGTGGCGGCGGACACGGCGGCAAGCGCTAAGTATCCCGTATAGTCGTCACCATTTCAGCCCAAATCGAAGGCCCCGCTCTTCACGAGCGGGGCCTTCTTGCTCGGACAATCTGGGTGCGACCGCTTCTATTTCTTCGTCATTACTAGCCGTTTGCAGGCGTAACGCGGCAGATCGCGCTCTAGTGGCGCCCCCCGCCATGCGTACCGCCCCGATATCCGGGGAGGGCGTGTTCAGCCTTCCCTTCATGGACAGCCTCGCCTACGTTGCCTCGCCCATCCCGCGCCTCGTTTGCCTGGAAGTGGTTGAAGCGCTCCGCCCCGCGCCCCGGCAGCGGCCCAACGTAACCGTGATGAGGATCAAAGCGGTTGTCCACGTGGCCGTAAAAGCCGTGAGGGCCGTGAAACCAGGGGCCAGCTCCAAGAAACACCCCACCAACAAACCAATCGGGCCCATAGTAGCCATACGGGGCACAGTCATATGGGGCGTAGTCGAAGTACCCGTAAGGGCATACGGGAGCCGGTCCGATGTTTACGCCGACGGAAACCTGGGCCGGCACCACAGGTGCACAGCAGAAAAGGACAGTAGAGAGAGCTGCGAAAGCAAGCGCATTGACTTTAAACATGATTTCCCCTTGATTCGTTCAGAGTTTCAGCCTGGACAACAGAGGGCCAACATAATACCCATAATACCAAGGATCATTAACGGTAACTCGTCCCTAATCTTGTAAGGGAGGGTTGCCGACGATCCGGGATTTAAGTGACCAGAAGCGCGTTTGATCGGCATAGGGGCGGCGGTCAACCCGCCGACCCCTGCCACACCACCGTGCGTACGGGTCCG
>DATNKA010000751.1:0-6803 GCA_035603655.1 Candidatus Acidiferrales bacterium
ATAACTGCAACCTTGTAGCCTTCCTGGGCTGAGCCAACTGGCTGGAGGACAGAACCTGGGAGACGTATGTTTCCGAACCGCTTCGGCCGACGGCAAACCCTTTCGGCCAGCAACTGGTCATAAGCTTCCAGGACAACCGAACGCGAACGCCCAGCTGCTCGGCCAGGTCGCGTGGGGAAGGCAGGCGGGTGTCGGGATCAAATATGCCTGACTGGATGGCTCTCCGCAGGCCCGACTAGATCTGGCGGCGGAGCGGCCCGCCACGGTTCGAAAGTGGTATGGCAAATTGCGCAAAAAGCGGCTCTTCCTAACCTGCTACAGGTTACGGCATGCTCGATTGCGTGATTGATATGTTGTGGTTCGATTTCTCATGTAGATCGGATGTTCCCTTATGTTGACCGTTCGCGCGGCTAATATCGCCGATGCCGCCACAATCCGAAAGCTGATCTCGGAACTTGCCGACTACGAGAAGCGGCCCGGGCAAGTCCGGACTACGGAGGGCGATATTCTGCGCGACGGTTTCGGGGAGAGTTCCGAGTTTCGCGTCTTGCTTGCCGAATGGCATGGAATGCCCGTCGGCTTTGCGCTTTTCTTCGGCCATTACTCAACCTGGCGTGGCCGGGGATTTTATCTGGAGGACCTTTTTGTTCGGCCTGAGGTTCGCGGACGAGGAATTGGGAAAGCACTGCTTGCAGAGATGGCCCGGGTGGCGGAGCAGGAGAAACGCGTCTTCATGCGGTGGGCTGTGCTGGACTGGAATCAACCCGCGATCGCGATGTATAGGACGCTGGGTGCCGATTTTCTCGACGAGTGGCGAACTGTTGTTCTTGCGGGAGACGGTCTGAAGAAGCTGAAGAAGCACTTGCCGATCACCGTGCTGTGAGACGTTGCCGTATCGATATAGCGAACGGAAGAATTGAGGAAAAAGACAGGTCATTTCAAAGCATTGGGATTTGTTCCGTTGTAACTCCTCTTGCCGGCATGGCCTGACCTCGCGCTGGAAACGACAGACCATGAGCCGGCTGAGGAGTGCTCGAATATTCAGCGCGCGGGCACAGTGTCCGCTGGCCAGTACGGCTTGTCGGCATCGGCCAGGTAGCCATCCTCGTAACGATCGTGATGGCGGACCCAGGACATCGTGAAGGGCAAGCCATCCTCATCGCGGCCTTTGGGAACGAGGTCCAGATAGTTGTAAGTGTTCACCACGTTTTCGGTCCCACGAGCGTAGGCGGAATAAGTGTGGAAGATGTTGCCACTCTCATTCTTGTAGAAGACGCTGATGCCCGGGGCTTCCGCGCTGGGAAATTCCACAAGATCGAAATTGTACTCGACCTTGCCTTTCGCCATCTCGTCCGGGGTGAAGGAAGCGCGGAAATCGTAATTGAAATCGGTTCCGTGCGACGAGACCCATGCGAATCGCCAGCCCAAGCGCTTCTTAAATGCTTCGATTTTGGAAAGGGGCGCTCGTGAAACTGCTGCGAAAGAGACGTCGCGTTGTGCCAAATGCACCAGCGCGCCATCAGTATGATCCATGCTGAATGAGCAACTGGGGCAGCCTTCGTTCCACTCCGGGCCGAACATGAAGTGATAGACGACGAGCTGGGTTCTGCCTTCGAACAGGTCGGCAAGAGTTTTCTTGCCGACGGCTGAGTCGAAGACGTAGTTCTTTTCGACTTGGACCCAGGGGAGCTGGCGGCGTTCGGCAGCGAGAGCGTCGCGCTCGCGCGTAAGGCTCTTCTCCCTGGCCAGTAGTTTCTTGCGAGCCGAAAGCCATTCATCTCGCGACACTATTTTCGGATTTTCAATCGTGCTCGTTGACATCTTGATTTCTCCTTTGATTTGAGTTCGGGTTATTTGCGTCAGGGACGATTTCTCCGACCGCGTTCTGCTTGCGAGAGACCTTGACGGCCAATGCCGCCAGGCCGCCGGTAGAAGCCACACCGGCAACGATGAGTCCCAAGGTTGCCAAACAGAATGGACACATCGTTCACCTCCTTGGGTAGCGAAGCTCGACGGCTAAGCCGCCTTCTATAGGGGTGACGGGCGAAGAAGGTTGACTTCGACAGAGCAAACGGAAAAAATTATCCGCGCCGTTCAAGCAGGAACTGTCTCACGGCCGGGTCCTCGGCCAAACCAATCGCTCGGTCGAGAGCATCCGTGGCTTCAGATGTCTTCCCCAGGCGTTGCAAGAGGTGAGCGCGAACCGCCCAGAAGGGCTGATAACCGGAGACGGCTTCCAGGTCCATCCCATTCAGAACCGCCAGTCCGGATTCAGGTCCGTTGGCTTCGCCAACCGCCGCGGCGTATCCCGTTCGCGTGCCGAGCGTCGGGGATATGCGGATCAGCTGTTCGTAGAACAGCATGATTGCGATCCACTCGGTTCGGCCGCTGCGCGCCCGCTCAGCATGCACGGACTGAATTGCGGCTTCAAGTTGAAATCGGCCGGAGCGGCCTCGACTCGACGCCTCGACGAGATGGCGTTCCGCCTCTTCGATTAATGGCAGAGACCACTGCTGAGAGTTCTGCTCCGAGAGAGGAATATAGCGGCCGCCCGGCCCACGCCGTGCCGGTCTGCGGGCTTCGCAGTGGAGCATGAGCGCCAGCAGGCCCCGGACCTCCGCCTCCCTGGGCATGAGCTGCAGAAGGACCCGTGCGAGCCAGATGGCTTCCTCGGCAAGCTCACGGCCGCTTTGGTCGACGCCCGCCATATCATCCCAGCCGATCCCGAAGGCGGCATAAATAGCCTCAAGCACCGCGTCGAGCCGCTGCGGCAATTCATGCTCTTGCGGAACTTCGAACTGAATACCGCCGCTGCGGATCTTCGTTTTGGCACGCACCAGGCGCTGCCCCATCGTCGTAGGTGAGACTAGGAAGGCCTGGGCGATGCGCGCTGCGTCCAGCCCAAGAACGGTCTGCAGCATCAGGGGCGTGTGCATGGCGGGATCGATTGCCGGGTGGGCACACACGAAAAGCAGTTTCAATCTTTCATCCGGAAACTGCGTCGACACGGACGCCTCCTTGGACTCCTCGCTGAGAAGCAACAGAGTGGGCTCGCTGGCTTCAACCACTCGTCGATGACGCACCAGATCGATGAAGGAGTGGCGCGCTGTCGTCAGCAGCCAGGCCTCCGGATTTTGCGGCACGCCGTCCCTCGGCCAAGCGGCGAGCGCCGCTACCAATGCGTCGCTGAGAGCGTCCTCCGCAGTGGCCACGTCGCGGGTGTGCGAGGAAAGGTAGGCCACGAGGCGGCCGTATGACTCCCGGGCCACTCGCTCGATCGTCCGATGTATGACTTCCTGGCCGCTTCCGTTCATCACGTAATTCGTCGCTTGGATTCCGGCGCGAGGGGACGGACCTCGACGGCGCCGGCCGCGGCGGCCGGGCAGCGAGCTGCCCAATCGAGCGCCGCGTCAAGCGAGGGGAGTTCCATGATTATGAATCCCCCCAGTTGCTCCTTGGTATCCGCGAAGGGTCCATCCTGTACGCGCCGCTTTCCTTCCTTAAGGCGCACCGTGGTTCCAGTCTCGGGTACTTCAAGCGGATCGCCAGCGAGGTAGGCGCCCGATTCGACCAGAGCCTTATGGTACGCCCGCCAAGCCCCGGTATAGGTGTCGGTTCCGTCGCTGTTCCGCGTCGCAAAATCTTCCGGTGATTCATAGATTAGCAGGGCAAATTGCATCAGCTTTTCTCCTTTGGAGCTAGGGTGAGCGCCTTGTGCGCCTGAACTTATGACGGATCGGAGGCGGTCCTTTCGACAGATTTCAGGAAGTCTCCAGGAATTTCAAGAGCGATAAGGGGTCTCGACGGACAATCAAGGCATGATGTCAAGCAAGTAGCTCCCGCTGGCTTCCACCCCCGTTGCGCGTAAGACGGACGAGAAGATTTACAATCCTAGCCAGCATTTTCTCCAGGAGACGAGAATCTTTATGCGGGTTGGAGTTTTTACGCCTCTGCTATCTCAGCTTTCGCTGCCTGCCGTTCTGACGAAACTCAAAACGCTTCAGATCGAAACCGTCGAACTCGGCACGGGGAACTATCCCGGCGACGCGCACTGCAAGTTGTCGATGCTCGCAGATGCTTCCGGGCTCGCCGAGTTTCAGAAAATTCTGGCCGATCACGGCACCACAATCAGCGCCTTGAGTTGCCACGGCAACGCGCTTCATCCGGATAAGGCGCGCGCGCAACGAGACACGGAAGTGAGCCGCAAAACAATTCTGCTCGCCGAAAAGCTCGGCATTTCTATCGTAGTCGATTTCGCCGGATGTCCCGGTGATTCACCTCAGGCCACGGCTCCGAACTGGGTTACCTGCCCGTGGCCTCCGGACTATTTGAAAGTGCTCGACTGGCAGTGGACCGAGGTGGTGGTGCCTTATTGGACTAAGCATGCGAAATTCGCCTCCGACCACGGCGTGAAGATCGCCATCGAAATGCATCCCGGATTTGTCGTATATAGTCCGGAAACAATGCTGCGGTTACGCTCCATCGCGGGGTCGAATGTGGGCTGCAACTTCGATCCCAGCCATCTTTTTTGGCAGAGCATCGATCCCATCGCAGCCGTACGTGTGCTGGCAGGCGCCATTTTCCATGTCCATGCGAAGGACACACAGATTTACCCAGCGAATTTGCCGCGGACTGGCGTGCTCGATACCAAGCCGTACACCGACGAGCGTGATCGCGCCTGGATCTTTCGGACCTGCGGTTACGGCCACGGAGCCCAGTGGTGGAGCGAATTTATTTCCACACTGCGCATGTTCGGCTACGATAACGTACTCTCCATCGAGCACGAAGACAGTCTGCTCTCACCGGAGGAGGGTTTGACGAAAGCTGCGAATTTTCTCAATCGCATCATGATCCGTGAGCAGCCGGCCGCTGCCTGGTGGGTCTAAGGCGGGAACACAGTGAAAATAATCAGGACGGCGATCGTCGGTACTGGCTTTATGGGGCGCGTGCATCTCGAGGCGGTGCGGCGGCTGGAATTTGTCGAGGCCGCCGCTGTCGTCGGCAGAAATGCGGAGGCGACGCGACGCTTGGGTGCAGGATTTTCCGTGCCCACGATTACGACCGACTATCGCGATGTTCTCCGCGATCCGAAAATCGACGCGGTTCACATCTGCACCTCCAACGCGCACCACTTTCCCATGGCCAGCGAAGCACTGCGGGCGGGCAAGCATGTAATCTGCGAAAAGCCCCTGGCCACTACCGTGGGCGAGGGCGAAGAACTCGCTTCTCTCGCTGCAGGGCGTGAAGTGAGGAACTGCGTCTGCCACAATCTGCGTTACTACCCGATGGTGCAGCAGATGCGACGCATGCGCCAAGACGGAGACCTGGGTGAAATTCTCATCGTTCAGGGTACTTATTTCCAGGACTGGCTGCTCTATGACACCGACTGGAACTGGCGGGTGGATGCTAAAGCGGGCGGGCCCTCGCGCTGCATGGCGGATATCGGCTCACACTGGTTTGATATGGCTGAGCACGTGACAGGGCTGCGCGTGACCTCTCTCTGTGCCGATCTTCATACTTTCCATTCCGCGCGCAAGCAGCCGAAACACTCGGTCGAAACCTTTTCCAATAAGCTGTCTGGACAAGAGGACTATGTTGAAACCGCCGTGGACACAGAAGATTTCGGCGCCGTGATTTTTCGCATGGACGAGCAGGCGCGCGGAAGCGTTGCTGCCAGCCAGGTCTCAGCGGGACGAAAGAACCGGCTGAGCATTGAGATCTGCGGCTCGCGATCTTCCGTCGCGTGGAACCAGGAGCGCCCCGACGAACTATGGGTCGGCCACCGCGATAGCGGCAATCAGGTTTTCGTGAAAGATCCTGCTTTACTGAAGCCTGCGGCGCGTAGTTATGCCGATCTTCCGGGCGGCCACAGCGAGGGCTACGACGATACGTTCAAGCAGGTCTTCCGCCGCTTCTATGCTTCGATTGCCGCCCCGGCGGTCGCGCCCGAATATCCGCAATTTGTTGACGGAATCAGGCAGTTGCGTATCGTCAACGCTGCGCTCGAGAGCGACCGTACGCGAGGCTGGGTCGATGTTCCCGCATTTGGTTCGTGATCTGAATCGCAGGTGAAAGGAACGCGTGCTAATTCTCGCCGCCATTGTCGCTATTTTCATCTACGGCATGATCGCCGCCATGTTAGGCACCATCCTGCCCGACCTGTCTGATCGTTTCCACCTGAGTCCGAGTCAGAATGGCACGATCGCGTTTGCCCAGGCTCTCGGACTCATCCTTGCCTCACTGGCGGTAGGTCCGCTGCTCGATAACGAAGGCAAGAAGATCGGACTCATTCTTGGTCTCGCCTTAATATCGATTGCACTCTTCGCGTTGCCGCGCTCTCCGGGCTTTCGCAGCATTATGTTGCTGCTGTTTCTGCTTGGAGTGGGCGGCGGGATCCTGGTGACTGGCGCGAACGCTTTGGTCAGCGATGTGAGCGAGAGCCATCGCGCTACGGCGCTGAATCTGGTGAACCTTTTCTTTGGACTCGGCGCTCTCGCCACGCCATTTATTGCGGCCAATCTTTTTGGGCGGAACTGGGTGCGCCTCTGCTACACCATTGCGTCACTCACGGTCGTAACGTTGGCGATTCAAGCCTTCACCAAAATGCCTGGCCCGACGGGTGCCGGGCGCTTCGTACTGGCCGATGCCGCTCCGGTGCTTGGACGCCCGCTGCTTTTTCTGGTTGGACTCTTTCTCTTTCTTTACATCACCTGCGAGGTAGGGATTTGGAACTGGTTGCCGCGCCACCTTATCGCCCAGGGCATTCCCGAATCTCGGGCTCTCAACATTCTTTCGCTGGGATT
>DATNKA010000752.1:0-7836 GCA_035603655.1 Candidatus Acidiferrales bacterium
CTCGCGCCTTTGCTCCACGCTTCTTTCAGGCCCCGCCTCGCGACGAGTGTTATTTCACCTTTGCGCTTCGCTAACCCTTCACCTCCATCAGGTTGAGTAGAGGACTTGCACCTCCTAGCTGTCGAACATGCTCGGCACACATATCAAAGGCCGGACTCGGTGGTCCGGCCTTTGGCCAGCCTCTTAAGTGGCCCCTCAGAACTCGTATCGTAAGGTCGCCTGCAGCGTTCTTGGCGCATTGACAACGCCGTGGCCTCCACCTCCCGGCACGCCGAAGAAGGGATCAGTCGGGTTCCCGTCGATGGCCCCAAAGACGTGCCGGTTAAACGCGTTGGGAATATCGAGTTTAAACATCAGCACCTGACCTTCCCGGATTGTGGTTCGCTTGATGACCGAGAAATCTTCGTTCTTGTACCCAGGGCTCCGCCACCAGGAGACCACCGTGGGCAGATTTCCGAAAATATAGCCGCCGCCAAAGGGCACCGAGGTGTCGCTCGGATTCTCAAAAGAAGAGCAATTTACTGTGGCCGGACTGGTCGTCGAGGCGGGCTGGAAGATGCCGTTCGCGTTTTCCACACATCCGCTGTTCCACGTACTGTTTTGCGCCGGCGTCCAATGTGCGGGATGCGCGGGGAAAGCAGTGCCAATCAGGCTGTAGCGGTAGTTTCCTGTGCTGAATGGGTTGGCCGTCGCATATTCATTAATTACTGTGGGCGAACCCGACTGGTAGCGCTGAATTCCACTTACTTGCCAGCCCCCCAGCACTTTGCTGGCGACGCCGTGGTTCAGAAATTTCTTTCCCGGCCCCACAGGAAGTTCGTACAGATAGCTGAGTACAAAGGTGTGCGGAATGTCCTGATAGCTGACCGCCTTTTCGGCCTTAAGGTTGTAGGGGTTCTGAGCTCCAAAAACGTTCGAGTTGAAGCCAGTCTCGGTGGAGAATGAGGAGTCCGCATCGGTGATGGTCTTGGAGTACGTGTAGGAGGCCAGCAGGTTCAGACCATTGTGAAAACGGCGCTCCAGCTTGGCTTCCAGAGCGTGATAGGTGGACTGTCCGAGATTCTCAAGACAGCAACTGGTGGTGATGGCCCCGTATTGCGGGAAGGGCCGTAACAATTGGCCAATCTTATCGTTGCCGCTCGGGCCCCATCCCGGGACAAACCAGGAGGGCACCGCGATTCCAAGTTTGGCGAGAATCGCCGGACCGCCGTTTCCGTCGGAGCCGTCTACGAGATCCTGCAGAGAGCTGCCCAAGAAGTTGAACTGAGGATTGGGAGTGTTGAACTGAGCTAAATTCGACAGCAAGCGGGTCGCATGTTGCCCGACGTAGCCCAGGCTGAAGATAAGATCGTTAGCAATCTGGTGTTGAAACTCAAGATCCCAGTTCTGAACCATGCCCGGACGCCCATATTGCGGAGCAACATAGTCGACAGTATTTTGAGTAAAAACGTTCAGCTCCGGGTTCGGGACGTTGCTGGGCGGGGTATAAGCAGGAAACCCGGCATCGAGCGACTGCACTGGCGTGAAGTTATCGTTATTCCTGAAGTTCGGATTCGCCGTACTCCCGCCGGAGAGCGCGCCGCCGAAGTCAGAGTAGACCAGCGCGGCATAATAGATACTGTATCCGCCCCGAATCACTGTGCCGCGCATAAAGTCCGGCGCATAAGCGAATCCAACTCGCGGCCCAAAGTCTTTGAAGTAAGTGTTTGCGCCGGTCTTACTCTTGCCAAAAACAAACGCACCCAACTGCCCCGGAGTGGCAGAGTTAACGGCCGTGGGCGAAAACACCGACTGCAGTCCTGAAGCCTCGTGGCGCGGCGTGTCCACATCCCAGCGCAGGCCAAGATTCAGTGTGAGGTCGTGTCTCGCCTTGAAATCATCCTGCACGTAGGTGGCGTAATAGTTCTGGTTCCAACGCGGGTAGTGCGAAAACACGGTCAGCTGTTCCTGGTCGGGTTGACCGATCAGAAAGCTGGCGAATGGGTCGCCGGTGAGACTCGCTCCCGGTTGCTCGGTGATTGGCGCGAAGGACGTCTCGTTATTTTTGAAGTTGTACTGCGGTGAAGTCTGCGACTGCGAAAGGATCGAATATTGGTAGGAGCGCCACTCGAAGCCTACCCGCAAAGAATGTCGCCCTTTCGTCAAGGAGACACTGTCGGCCACGACCAAGGAGTTAGGAACTTGAATGCTGAAGTTTTGCGTGCTCAACTGCGAGTAGCCGACTCCGAATGGAGAGCCGGCAAACTGGAATTCTGGAAACACTTGTCCGCTGGCGCCCGTGATACCCAGACTCTGGTCCCAGTCAGTCCCGTTGACGCTGGGCGATCTGCTGGCCGTGTAGACGCGGTTAAATCCAACCGTGAAATGGTTCAGGACCGAGGGAGTGGCAAAGTAATCCCATCCATAGCGGAGATAATGCGTGAAATAGTAATTGAAGTAATTCCCCGGCGTGAGCGGGGCAGGAAGATCGAAGTTGTTGCCGTTTAAGTAACTCTGCTCACGGCTGCTGTAGGAGAAGAACATTTTGTTCTTGTTGGTCAAGTTCTCGTCGATCCGAAAACTCGTCTCCGTAGTTATCACATGGTCCAGGGAGGTCGGGTTTTGATAGTTGTTTATTAGCCCAGCTACGCCGTTGGCGGGAGTGCCGCCCAGGTTCGTCCCAGGCAGATAACCAAGAACCTTCTGAGCGACAGCACTCAGGTTCGTGATCTTGTTGCCCGCAAAAGGCAAGCGGCAAGTTTGCCCGCCGACAACCTGCGTAGTTGAAGGGTCGAAGATCTGACCCGTCAGGACCTGTTGCCCGGTGCAGGGATTGATCACAGGCGTGGTCACGCCGCCGACTGTTATGGTCGCAGGCGGGCCCAACAGCGCCGAGAAATCACCCCCGCGTTCCGCCGCTGTGGGCAGGGTCAGGATGTCATTCGTCAGGCCCCGGCGGTTGCGGTACTGCTCCCAGGCGAAGAAGAAGAAGGTTTTGTCCCGGCCATTGTAGAGGTGAGGAATCCTGACCGGGCCGCCCAGCGACCCGCCAAAATCGTTCTGCCGGTCTCGAGGCTTCCGATTCAAAGCTGTACAGGGGATGGTGGTGTTGTTGCATCCAGCGGCCTGGTTGGCCTGCGCTATCTGCGCATTTGCGAAATCAGTGTTCCAGGAAAACGCATCCAACGCCTCGTTGCGGAACAACTCGAATAGCGATCCGTGATATAGGTTGCTGCCGGATTTGGTGGTAAAGCTTTCGATGCCGCCGGAGGTGCGGCCATATTGTGCCGAAGGCATTGAGGTGGTGACTTTGAACTCAGTGAGCGCTTCCACCGTGGGCGCCGTCTGGTCGAATGCGGCGCCGGAATCAGAGCGAACTACGCTGACCCCGTCCAAAAGAATCTCGGTTCCGAAATTCTGTCCGCCAGATAGCTTCGATTCGTAGATTCCGGCGGAGGCGTGATCGCTGTTGGTGCCCGGACCGGCGGTTCCCGGCGTCAAGAAGACAAACGTTTCGGGAGAGCGCACGAAACTTTGCCCGGTCGAGTTCAAAGCCAAAGGCAGGTCTTCAATTTGCTTGGTGCCCACCACCGTTCCGATGTCGGAACTCTCCGTCTGCAAGGTGGGAGCATCTGCCTCCACGCTGACTTCTTCCTTCACATCGCCGGGTTCGAGGGTGACATTCAAGGCCGAGGTGGTACTGATTTGAACCAAGACCCCTTTTTGTTGCGACACCTTAAAGCCCGTGGCTTCTACCGTGATGTTGTAGCGGCCGGTTTGAATGTCCGCGACGCGGTAGACACCTTCGGCTGTAGACACGGTCTTGTAGGTGTTGCCCGTGTCGACTCCGCTGATCGTGATCGACGCTCCGCCAACCGCTGCTCCCGAACTGTCCAGAATGGATCCTGCGATCGTTCCGCGGTCCGATTGCGCTGTTGCACTGCCGATCAGAGTCAGACACACGGCTGCGATGCTGAGGCCTACCAGCCTATGGAACTTCATATGGCGCTCCCCCGGGGAAAAAAAGTCGCCTAACCTCGCACGGCGTTCCGCGAGTCAACGTTCGTCGGATGTCAAAGTAATGCAAACATAGTAATAGAGAACAATTAGGGAGGGGTGTCAATCATACTTTCGTACAGGGGCTCAACCAACGGATTTCGGCCGGTGGGTTTGCTTGCCCATTTGGGGAAAGCCGCCCGTTTTCAGTCAAGCGAGATGATTCCTCGTTGCAGTGCGACCGTTGCCGCCTGGGTGCGATCCTTCACGCTAAGCTTTTCGAGAACGTGACTCACATGCAACTTCACCGTGACTTCTGCGATATTCAGCGCACTCGCAATTTCTTTGTTCCCCAGTCCCTTGGCCACCATCCGCAGCACTTCCTCTTCGCGGCCGCTCAACGAGCGATGGGACCGGCGCTCGGCCAGGTGCGATGCCACGATTAGATCCACATACTGTCGCCCTTGATGAACCTCGCGCACGGCGCGCAGGAGCTCTTCCCGGATGATGCTCTTCACAATGTATCCCCGCGCGCCGGCCTGCATCGCGCGGTAGATTTCTTCCTCTCCCGAGTGAGTAGAGAGCATGAGGATGGATGCGCCCGGGAATTCGCGTATCATCGCCGCGGTGCAGTCCACGCCACTCATTCGCGGCAGCCGAAGGTCCATCAACACCAAGCTGGGAAGGTGTTCGCGGTACGCCTGTAACGCGTCCTCGCCGTTTGCTGCCTCCGCTACCACCTCCATGTCCGGCTCGACGTTCAAGGACGCAGACAGACCCATCCGAACCATGAAGTGATCGTCAACCACCAGAATACGTATTGGCTTTGAGCTCTTCACCGATTGATTCGCTCCAATGCGCGGGAACTTCCACAGCAATGCGAGTACCGCGTCCGGGCTGGCTCTCAACTGTCAAGCGGCTGCCCATCGACTGCGCGCGCTCGCGCATGTCGAGAAGCCCAAAATGTCCGGTGGGAGAAGCTTGATCTGCGGCAAAACCCTGTCCATCATCACTCACTGTCAGACGAACCGATTCAGGTGCGTATCGCAATTCGATCGAAATATGTCTCGCCAGTCCGTGTTTCATGGCGTTCGCCACGGCTTCCTGCCCGATGCGAAGCAAGTTCATCTCGGCTGGCCTGGGCAGGCGGACCGGAGTACCTTCGAACTTAGCCTCCACCTTCACGCGCTCGCGCGGGGTGAGAGGCTCGACAATCTTCGCCAGAGCGAAGACCAGATCCCCATCTTCCAGTAATTGGCAACGCAAATCCCACACCGAACGGCGCGCTTCGACCATGCTGTGACGGCTCATGTTACGCGCCGTTTCCAGTGCCTGCTCTGCCACGCGTGGCGCTTGCTGGAAGCAATCGACCGCCAGATCCAGCTGCATGGTGATACCGGCCAGTTCCTGCTCCAGGGTATCGTGTAGCTCGCGGGCAATCCGGTTACGCTCTTCCAGCACTGCGCCGCTTCTCAACTTCTGGCGAATGACGTCCATCTGCTCCCGCAGCCGCCGGCCCAGCACAACCACCCACGCTACCACGGTCAATAGGACAACCGCGGTCATGCCAAGCAGCCAAAGTGTGTGACGCAAATTCCACCACGAGGGAGTCTTAAGCACCACCAGATCCTGAGGCATGCGCAGCAGCACGCGAATCGACTGCGGGATTCGCCACAATCCTCCGCTGCGAACCAAACAGATGCCAGTAATCCGCACTTCGCTATTCAGCGGGACGGACACCAGGCGCTCCCCCGCGACACCGGGCGGCAGGGCCGCGTCAAAAAACACGTCGCCGCGCTGCAGTTGGAGTCGCAGACCGTCCGGTTGCGCCTGCCGGTTCAACAACCTCGCCTCGGTGGTTACGACCGCGCCGTCGAATGGCTCCCAAGGCGTCGCCAGGTTTAGCTCGACCGGAGCTGGTGCTCTCTCGTGGCTTAGGCGCTGGTACACCGCGTCCTCTAACATCGGCGCCGAATCACTGATGGCAGGAAAGCCCAGCACTTCAACGAGATCGCCAATCTCCACGGGCGTATTTTGCTGCGTCAGCACGCGAAGTCCCTTGCCTTGGCTTACGAGAAAAAGGGCATTCCCCAATTGCTGATATCCGACGACACCGCGCACTCGCACCCGGTGCCGGATCCCCTTGGCTGGCGAAAACCGCAGCAAGTCTGACAGCGAAGCTTCGCTGGCGGGCGCTTCAACCGTTATGAAGTTCAATCGTGGGACGTAAAACAAAATTCCCGTGAGTTGCCGGTTTGTGTTGTACAGGCTGCCGCACACGCCTTCGATCAGCACTGCGCTGTCGACCCAGGAAGTTAAATCCTGATCGCGGCCAATCGGCACACGGACATTGAACTCACCTCCGCCGGACGCGACTCGCATAGCCAGGGTGGTCCCTTGCCACGAATTGCGGTCGATAGCTACGGACCGCACGATGCCTCGCACTCGCGCCCACTGACTGTCCTGGCGTCCGTCTGCGAGCTCGGAGAAGGGAAACAGTTGCGCCTTGGGCAAAGCACCCTTACCCAGCACACGCAACCTCTGCTCCCGAATCACGGGAGCGAATTTGCCTGGGCCAGTTACTCCTTCAACTTCCACCAACCGGCCGAGGAGGTGGGCGTACTTCGGCGAGACACTGCCCTCCGCGAAAATGCCAGCGGTCGCATCTTGAATGAAGAAGTCCGGTGCTGGAGCATCCATGGTGATTACGCCACGAACCCGCACGGGATAACCCAACGCAGCCTGCTCAGGAGTCAACCTGCGGATCTGCTCGGCGCGAGTGAGGATGGGGAGTGGCTTCGCCGCTGGCTGAGCCCAAACCCTAGCGCTCAGGGCGTGAACCATCACCAGCGAGGCAGTGGTGAGCGCGAAAGCGCACAATCTTTCAGCACCAATTTTCCTGGCTCGCGTAGGACAGTGTTTCAACATGTTCGCTACCGGCTTCCGCGCAGAGTTCGGGCGTCATTTGACACGCATGAGATTCTAATCCACAAATACCTACTGGGGTTGCGGAGAGGCGAAATGTCCACTGAAAGTACCCGACGCGAATTTCTGAAATTGTCCACGGCAGGAGTGGCAGCCGGCGTCGTTGCTGAATCCGTGCCGGTCTGGGCTTCCCTCGGTTCAGCCAACCCCGGCGAGATCACTGTTCGGGTTACCGATGAGAAGCGGCGCTTCGAGAGTACGTCCACTCTGGCTTGGCGGCAGGTCGCCGGACAGCCTTCTGCGGAAATCATCGCTCTCAACCCTGAAAAGAAGTTCCAGGAGATTCTCGGTTTCGGCGCGGCTTTCACGGATGCAGCCTGCTACATGTTCAACCAACTGCCCTCGAATTCGCGCGCAACTTTATTCCATGAACTATTCCACCCGTCGGAGCTAGGACTTAACGTCTGCCGCACCTGTATCGGGGCGAGTGACTACTCGACTGAGTTGTACAGTTTCGATGAAGGCGCACCCGATCCGGACTTGAAGCGCTTCTCGATCGATCACGACCGTGCCTACATCCTGCCGTCGCTGCTCGAAGCTCGCCAGCAAAATCCTGACTTGTTCCTGTTTTCTACTCCCTGGAGTCCTCCCGGTTGGATGAAGGCAAATGGCTCCATGCTGGGCGGCTGCATGCGCAAGCAGTATTACGCGAGCTACGCACAATACTTCGTGAAATTCCTGCAGGCCTACGCCGCCGAAGGTGTGTCCATTCAGGCCGTCACTTCGCAGAACGAAGTGGACACCGATCAGGACGGCCGCATGCCCGCGTGCCTATGGGGGCAGGAGTATGAGATCGAATTCGTGAAACAACATTTGGGGCCGGCGCTGAGAGCCAATGGAATTTCCGCGAAAATCTGGCTCATTGACCACAACTAC
>DATNKA010000753.1:0-7471 GCA_035603655.1 Candidatus Acidiferrales bacterium
ATCAGGATAAGGATGATGACGATCTCGACGACGATTCCGGACCGGACAATGCTGTGACGCGGCAGGCCGGAGGCATCAGCATCCGGGACCAAGACAAGCCGGAAGCAGCCAACGGATCGAATGACTGGGTGGTCTCAGGAGTGCACACAGTTACCGGCAAGCCGCTGCTATCAAACGACATGCATCTCGGCCATCAGATGCCGAACCTGTGGTATGAAGCGCATCTGAAGTCAGGGAGCCTCGATGTCGCAGGCGTCACGTTACCGGGAATGCCCTACGTGATTGTCGGGCACAATCAGCGCGTCGCCTGGGGATTTACCAATGTTGGGCCCACGGTGGCAGATGCTTACGTCGAGACCTTCGATGCGCAGGGCGCATACCAGACGCCGCAGGGATGGCAGCAGCCGGAACATCGGGAAGAGGTGATCCATGTAAAAGGAAAACCCGATGTTACGCTGGATGTGAAGATCACGCGCCACGGGCCGATCATTTCCGAACTGCTTCCTGGTGAGTCGAGGCCAGTGGCGCTACGTTGGACGCTTTATGATGGGCTGCACATGCCGTTTTTCGATGTCGATACGGCGCAGAACTGGGACGACTTCCGCAAGGCGTTCTCGCAACTGGATGCTCCGGGACAAAATGTTGTTTATGCGGACGTGGACGGCAACATCGGCTATCAGACGACTGGTCACATTCCGATCCGCGCTGCTGGCGACGGCAGCCTACCAGTCAGCGGCGCCGACGATGCCCACGAATGGAAAAGTTATATTCCGTTCGATAAACTGCCCCGCATCTACAATCCTTCTTCCGGAATCATCGCCACCGCCAACGGGCGCATTACGCCCGATAACTATCCCTACTCCATCAGCGCGCAGTGGGAAGCACCGTGGCGCACCGCTCGGATTTATCACGTGCTGGAGTCTGGCCGAAAATTCGCCGGCTCGGACATGCTCGCTCTCGAAAACGACGTTCAGTCCGAAAACGACCTCTTCGCAGCCGAACGTTTTGTGTACAGCGTCGACCATGCGGCAAAGCCCTCGCCTCGGGCGAGGCAGGCAGCTGACATGATGCGGAACTGGGATGGACGCATGCTGGCGTCATCGACGGCAGCTGCGGTTGCCGTACGATCTGGTCAGGAATTGACGCGACTGCTGCTCGAACCCAAGCTCGGATCTGCTCCGGAGGATCCGAATCAGCAGGAAACAACCTTGAGTTGGAAGACCTACCATTGGCAAATGAAAACCGTGTGGCTGCAGAATGTCATGCTGCATCAACCCAAGCGCTGGTTGCCGGAAAAATATTCCAACTATGATGAGCTTCTGACGGCGGCGGTTGAGGCCGCCGTGAACGGTCCGGACGCGCCAAAGGATTTGGGAGCGTGGCACTGGAGCCAGGTCAACGCCATTGCAATTGAGCATCCGGTTCTGGGAAAAATCCCTGGCCTCGAGCGTTGGACTGCGCCGGGCATCAAGGAACAGTCTGGTAGCGGCTATACGGTGAAAGCCGTGACCCGCCATCACGGACCGTCCGAACGATTCACTGCGAACCTAGCCGACCTCGACCAGTCCACATTGAATACGGTGACAGGCCAGGGCGGAAATTTCCTCAGCCCCTACTACATGGATCAATGGAAGGCGTGGTACCAAGGATCGACGTATGCTTTGCCTTTCACACAGCAAGCAGTGGAAGCCAGCCGAGTGCACCGGTTGGTGCTGCAACCTACGCGATAGGATTCTCCGGCTCACAATCGGATTTCGTAATCAGAAAAAGTCGACCGCTTTGACGTCGGTGATCACACCAGTAATAACTATGGTTCCAGTGGAAATAAAATCCGTATCCAGTAATACATCCGTGATCGTGTCGTAGACGCGCAGATTACCACCTTCGGCAACATACTCCACGTAGCGCGTCGTGAAACTTTGCAGGCCAGTCACGTCTCCGTTATCCGGAGGGATGACGACACTTAAGTTATTTACGTTGTAAATCGAGAGACAGCCGCGCACTTCCCCCGTGACATTATTAACATTGCCGACATTGGTGCAGGTATGCGCGCCGATAAACAACTGGCTATTCAGGCCCAGGTCGATGCGGTCATGATAACCATCCGTGATAACTGCGCTGCTGGTAACCGTCATCGAACCGAGATCGACGGTATCGAGCCGTCCGCAAGTTTTGGCCGCCGTGGTCTGACCGGTGCACAGACTGTTGGCCGGCGAATTGCCCGCCACGTAGAGAACTGGGCCGTTTAGAAATCCAATCGTCGCGCCATCCACCGGAACCAGAGCTCCAGCAGTCGGCGGCGTAGTCGCAAGGTTCAGAATCTGCACGCTGGCCTGCGTCCCTCCGCACTCGGCGCCGCAATTCAGGATATAGGCGATGCTTCCACTGTAAATCCCGTAAACCGGACGGTCGAATCCCGGTACCGTAACCGTGACTGGGCTACCGGTATTCAGTAGAAGGGGCGACACGATGGTGACAGCATCGGAGTCATTGCTGAAAACCAGAAGCTGGGTCGCGCTAGAGTTTGATATCACGGTCTGCGCGTTGGGCACGCCGATTGTGGCCGTAATGCCCCCAGCCGTAAGATTCATCTCCACCACGGCACCCGGCGAGGAACCGTTGAGCGGCGCGGTCGGCACTGCCGCATAACCGACTGCGGCCTGCGGCACAGCGATGCTGGTGGTAGGGCCTGGCAGTTGAATGCTGCCGGTCGTGGTCTCTTTTGTCGTGCTGACCACCTCTACTTTGTTGGTTGCCGAATCGAACGCCAGCAAAGTTGCTCGTTCCGGAGAGGTCTCCATCAAGGTGGGAGAATTACCCGCGCTGATCCCGCCCCTGCCTACGGTGTCGTTGAAGCCGTTAACGATGATGAGACCGGGCGATGCTGAGGGGGTTGAGGCGCTCTGCGAAGCCAGAACACGTTCGGTCAATCCGCTGGGAGGCTTGGTTATTTGTGCTCCACCTCCGCCATATGCTCCTTTATTGCAGGAGACGAGACCTAAAGCGGCGATCACCAACACAGCGTACAAGAGAGCGGATTTCTTCAAACGTAAGGCTCCTAACTATAGGGAAAGCAGAGATTTAGGTGCGAAATAGCGGATTATAGCAGAGGCTCGGCTAGATCACTCGCCTGGCGCCCGTACTGAATCCGTTTACCTTTCATGTTTCTTCTTGAGATGCAAGAATCTACGCTCATCTTGTATGCTCCCCATATGGCGGATGACATTCTGGCTCGGCTCAAGCGGTCCCCGGTTCTCTGCGACGGCGCCATGGGAACGCTGCTTTACGCAAAAGGTATTTTCATCAATCGCTGCTATGACGAGTTGAATCTCTCCCAACCCGATCTTATTCGTGCTATTCACCACGACTACCTGCAGGCTGGGGCGGAAATCATTGAAACCAATACTTTCGGAGCGAACGCTTTCCGCCTCGCTCGGCATAGCCTAGCCGACAAAGTGCCTGACATGAATCGGATGGGTGCGCGGCTCGCCCGTGAGGCCGCCAAGAGTTTCGATGTGTGGGTCGCGGGATCGGTTGGCCCACTGGGAACAAGAATCGAGCCCCTGGGAAAAACTTCGTTTGAAGAAGCTCGCGGGGCGTTCCGTGAGCAGATCGAGGCACTTGCGGAAGCCGGCGTCGATCTGCTGATGCTGGAGACCTTTGGATACCTCGAGGAACTCCATCAAGCCATGCTCGCGGCCAAGGATGTGGGAGCAAAACTACCCTTGGTCGTGCAGGTCACAATCGACGAAGACGGCAACTGCCTGGATGGTTCCGACCCGGCAACTTTCGCACCGCGCCTCGAGGATTGGGGTGCGGATGTAATCGGCTGTAACTGCAGCGTGGGTCCAGTGGCCATGCTCGACGCCATCGAGCGCGTGAGAGCTCTCACTTCCCTGCCCCTGGCAGCCCAGCCGAATGCGGGTATTCCGCGTTCTGTGGAGGGGAGGAACATTTATCTCTGCTCGCCGGAGTACATGGCGAGTTATGCGCGCAAGTTCGTTGCGGCGGGAGCGCGAATCGTGGGAGGGTGCTGCGGGACGACTCCAGACCATATCCGAGTAATGAAATCTGCACTACGGGCCGGGGAAGCTCGGGGAAAATCGGGATCGGCTCAGGTTGCGAGCGCGGGCGCACCCAGGGCCATCCCAGCCCAGCCCTTGGAGGAAAGATCGGTTCTGGGCGCTAAGCTCGCCCGAGGCGAGTTCGTGACGATGGTGGAGGTGGTTCCTCCCAAAGGAACCGATATTCGCAAGGAGTTGGAAGGCTCACGCTTCTTGAAATCGGTAGGCGTGGATGCGGTCAATATTCCAGACAGTCCGCGGGCGTCGGCTCGCATGAGCAATCAGGCGCTTTCGTTGCTGGTGCAGCGCGAAGCGGGAATCGACGCCATTCTCCATTACACTTGCCGCGACCGCAATGTGCTGTGCATTCAGAGTGACCTGCTAGGCGCGGCCGCCGTGGGCATTAAGAACCTGATCTGCATCACCGGTGATCCCCCGAAAATGGGTAATTATCCCGACGCCACGGCCGTGTTCGATGTGGATGCCATCGGCCTGGTAAATATAGTTCACAACTTGAATCGCGGGTTGGACCTCGGCGGAAATCCTATCGGCCCCGGCACGGGATTTGTGATTGGCGTGGGCGCCAATCCGGGACTCACGGACTTGGATGAAGAAGTCCGCCGATTTGAATACAAAGTGGCCGCCGGCGCCGAATATGCGGTGACTCAGCCGGTTTTCGATATCCGGCTTCTGGAGAACTTTCTCCGCCGTATTGAGCACTGCCGCATTCCCGTGGTGGCGGGAATCTGGCCTTTGGTCAGTGTACGCAACGCCGAGTTTATGAAGAACGAACTCCGGGTCTCGGTGCCGGATTCGATCCTGGAACGCATGGCGCGAGCCCAAACGCCGGAGGCCGCAAGAGCCGAGGGTGTGGCTATCGCACGCGAAATGCTGGTCGCCGTTCGGCATACGGTGCAGGGAGCGCAGATCAGCGCGCCGCAGGGACGCTACAGCTCGGCGGTGGACGTTCTTGAGGCTCTAGGCGGCGAGGCTTCCGCTACCGCCTAAGATTCCCCCTCAGGGACACGTGGGTGTTTGTTCTCGAACTATTAACAATAAAACTGTGGACATTCTGCGCGCTTAGTAGCATTACAATAGAGACGGAGCGAAAATCCCGTTGCCTAAATTTGAAGAGTGCCTGCAGCGATTGGAAAAAATTGTCCAGGAATTGGAAAAGGGCGAGGTGCCTTTAGAAAAATCTCTCACCCTTTTTGAAGAGGGGATGAATCTATCCTCAGCCTGTCGCAAGGAGCTGGAGCAGGCGGAAGGCAAAGTAGAAATTTTGCTGAAGAAAAACGGGAAGCTCCAGGCAGAGCCTTTTGAGTCGGTAGCGGAAAAGGCGAGTGCGCACAAATAAGCAGCTCGCACCGTAGCGGATACTTAATTCAATCTGAATGTCTGTGGAGTAGTGGTTCCGAACCCTCCCCCGCAGCCCTAGTCCGCCGTTTCTGACGGTGTCAAGTCAGGAGGATCTATGGGCTTTAGTGTCGTAGTTTTGGAAACCGATCCGAGGGTCGCGCAGTCCTTGGCCGGTAAACTTTCCTTACACTTCCACGCAGTCCACTTGACGCGCACGGGTGACGAAGTTCGCGAGCGCGTGGCCAAGAACCGCCCCGAGGCTGTGGTCCTCGACATGGAACAATCTCGTCTCAACGATGTGCGACGTTTGCACGACGATTTTCCGTCGCTACCCATCGTGTGCACACATCGCCTTCCCGATGAGCAGCTCTGGATCACCGCGCTGGAGGCTGGAGCCAGCGACGTCTGCCAGTCCAATGACGTACAGGATGTTCTGACTTCTGTCCTACGGAGCGTAGCGTTAGCAAAAAGCGCTGCGGCCTAAGCATCAATGCGGAAACCTCAGCAGTAGGACGCCGTTTGACGTTCCAGTTTCTTCCGCATTGCAAGCAATCAGTCGGCCGTCCTCATTCCGGTACGGCGCGATGGGAATGTCTATGTCTTGTCCGAGTCAAATATGTCTAGCTGGCTCCAGTCTCTGCTCTCGCCGAATCGCAGGAGGACCGTGCAGCAGAATCTCAGAGCGCAAAGAATACGCACTGGAATCGGCCATTTTTTGAAATCCTTAGCCAAATCCAGGGAAACGCGATCGTAGTCCCGATCAGCCTCGATTAGGGTCAAGACCACAGTTTTTGGTTTGCGGTCGCACTTTTCCCGGAACGCACCAATCAGCGCAGCTGCGTGACTCTGCGTGCGGCAGGTGACTCGGCCGAAGTAACCTTGGAGCGCGGGTCCATCCGCCTTGGGCAGGCGCATTTTCGACTCGGCCGCTCCCGACGATTTCGTCAACCGGGCAGATGGCGTCTAAGAAAGCACCGGCGAAGATCACACAAATAGACAACATGTCGGCAAGTAACCTGAACGCGCCATAGAGCATAGCGACTCGCTCCTCAATTAATCACGCCACAAACCTGGTCGTGGATGTAACACCCGTTTCAAATTATCGACTCCTTTCGTGCATCGCATGAATCCCTCCACCCCGGCCGCTTGTTATACTCACTGCTCAATGTTGCAGGAGACTCTCGAGCAAGGGCAGGCGCGAACCGACGCGGCGCTGGACCGTCTGATTGCGCAGGAAACCCAGCATCCCGTATCCATTCACAAGGCTATGCGCCACAGCGTATTCGCGGGCGGCAAACGGCTGCGGCCCGTGCTGTGCATAGAGGCTGGCCGCATGGTTCGAGGATCGGTGCCCCCGAAAATTGAAGAACTGGGCGCGGCGCTGGAAATGCTCCACACGTATTCGCTTATTCACGACGACCTTCCCGCCCTCGACAATGACGATCTGCGACGGGGGCGCCCCACCTGCCACAAGGTCTTCGGTGACGCGATTGCAATCCTGGCTGGAGACGCCTTGCAGACTCTGGCTTATGAAACTCTAGCGCGACTGGAATGTCCGGCGGAGTCGCGGGTTCGGATCATCGAAGAGATCGCGCACGCCACCGGTACGCTCGACGGGATGATCGGCGGTCAGGTCGTGGATCTGGAAGCCGAGCACACTCAGCCTACGGCGGAGATGCTGGAATACATCCATCGCGCGAAGACTGCAGCGCTCATCACGGCTAGCTTGGTTAGCGGTGGGCTTTACGCCGGGGCGAAGGACCGCGAAGTTAAAAGGCTCCGGGGTTTTGGGAAGTCGATCGGCCTCGCCTTTCAAATTGTAGACGACGTGCTCGACGTGACCCAGACCTCCGAGCAGCTGGGAAAAACTGCCGGCAAGGATACAGCCGCACAGAAAGTAACCTATCCCGCGCTGTTCGGCGTTGAAGAGTCCGTACGCAAGGCGGATGCGCTAGTGAGCGCCGCGTTTACAGAATTGGAAGGTTTCGGGGAACGCGCCGAGAGACTCAAGGAGCTCGCAAGGTATCTAGTGGAACGCAAGAAGTAAA
>DATNKA010000754.1:0-7202 GCA_035603655.1 Candidatus Acidiferrales bacterium
CCGGCAAGTCCTATCCGGCGAAGCCGACGCGAATTGTCTCGCCAATCTTCTGGTTTCTGCCTAGCCATCTGGCGGATGCGCCTTGCTTTGCTATGCGCGATCCTGTCCTCAGCGTTCACGAAAGGGGTTCTTACTAGACATGAGCAATTCAGTATTAGAAACAATTTCAAGCGAGTTTGCATCCGCGGCGGAGAAGGCGGGCGGTAGCGTGGTTGCCGTCCATGCCCGGCGCTGGATGCCTAGCAGTGGCATCGAATGGAAGAAGGGTGTGATCGTAACCGTCCATCACGGGGTGCAGCGCGACGAGGACATCGAGGTGCTGCGGGATGGTGGCCGCAGCATTGCTGCAAAATTGGTTGGACGAGATCCCCGTACCGACATAGCTGTCCTGAAGATCGATGAAGGACCTTCGAACCCGCCCCAACTCGGCGACTCAACTAGCCTAAGGCTCGGCCATCTAGTTCTTGCACTGGGCCGCACGCGGCGCGGGGATCTGGTGGCGAGCAGCGGCATCATTGGCGGCATCAGCGGCGAGTGGAGGAGCCGGCGTGGGGGACAACTCGATCAGCACATCCGGCTCGACCTTGCCCTCTATCCGGGATTTTCCGGCGGACCGCTGCTCAATGCCAGGGGCGAGGTGGTTGGCATTAATACGAAGGGTCTAGCCAATGGACGAGCTGTGACGGTGCCCGTGGCGACCGTCAATCGCGTTGTCGACGAGCTCCTCGAAAAAGGACATATCGCCCAACCCTATCTGGGTATTGCAATGCAGCCGGTGCAGGTGCCGGAAAACATGCGCTCGAAGCTGCCGGCTCAAACCCGAGTCGGGCTGCTTGTCACGCACGTGGAAAACCACGGGCCCGCAGAAAAAGCGGGAGTGTTGCTGGGAGATGTTCTTTTCGAAGTGGGCGGTGCACCAGTCGAACATGTGGACGCAATGCAGGAATCGCTTTCCACCGCGAAGATTGGTGACGTTCTGCAGATCAGGGTGATTCGAGCCGGCGAGATCAAGCCGGTTTCAATCACTTTGGGCGAGAGGGCTCGATAACGAATGTCGAGGCGAACCGGCGGAGGCGCGATCCGAATTGCGGTAGCGGCGACCTCCGCTGTTCGCCGGGCCGGACTCGAAAGCATCATCGGCAGCCACGCCGAGTTCCAGCTGGCGGGAAGTTTTGGCACGGTGGCGAGCCTGGCGCCATTTGCTCGTAGTACCGAACTCGATGTAATTGTCATCGACTCCAATTCGATCCACGATTTATTACCGGAGCCAACCTCGGAAGCAGCGATTGTTCTGCTTACGGAAGTCAGCGACGCGCGGTCGATCTCGCGCTTGTTGCGGAGCGGGGTGCGGGCGATTCTGTCGCGCGAGAGCGAGCCGGACGATGTTCTCTCCGCCATTTTTGCTGTCCATGATGGACTGGTGTTGCTGAGCCTGCCTGCTGCAGAAAGCTTGGCCGCAGTCTTTGGCGATCAGCCACTGCAGGTTGAAGATGAGTTGTCCGAAGAGATTACCTCCCGGGAAACCGACGTACTTAGAATGTTGGCTGAGGGACTGGTCAACAAGGATATCGCGGCTCGTCTCGGTATCTCCGAGCACACAGTCAAGTTCCACATCAGCTCGATCCTTGACAAGCTGGGCGCTTCCACCCGCACCGAAGCGGTTACACAAGGTATCAGGCGTGGGCTGATTCCGATCTGAACTCGGCGGAGAAGACTGTGTTCTTGTGCAGTATGCTCTAGAAAGGCATTCATCCGTCGTTTAATATTACGACCAGTTCAGAAGTCCTAGAGATGGCCGCAACCACGGAAACCAATCTGGACAATGACCTCGGGTACGCCGGGAAGGCGGCTGGTCCGTGCGTGTTCGTGCTGTTCGGCGCAGCTGGGGATTTGACGAAACGCAAGCTGGCGCCAGCGCTCTTCAATTTGGGCAAGGCAAAGCTGCTGTCCGATAACTTCGCAGTGATAGGGGTTTCCGTCGACGACTTGAGCCTGGAGGATTTTCGCAGCCAGGTTACCAGCTTCCTGCCGGCCGGAAATGAGTCAGCCGACGCCTTGAAGTGGTTCCGAGAGCGGCTGTTCTATGAGCGCGGCGACTTCGCCGATCCAGAGACGTTTACCAAGCTGCGGGAACGTCTCGCCGCCATAGACTTAGAACAACATACGGAGAGCAACTATCTTTTTTATCTGGCCACCGCACCCAAGTTTTTTTCACAAATTGTGCAGCAGCTGGGAGCAGCCGGGCTTTCGCGGCAAGAGAATGGACGCTGGCGCCGGGTGGTAATCGAAAAGCCGTTTGGACACGATCTGGATTCGGCGCAGGCGCTGAACCGCGATATCAAGAAGGTGCTGCAGGAAAATCAGATCTTTCGCATCGATCACTATTTGGGCAAAGAAACGGTGCAGAATATCATGGTATTCCGGTTCGACAATGCCATTTTCGAGCCCATCTGGAATCGGCGATACATTGACCATGTACAAATCACCAACGCGGAAACCGTGGGCGTGGAACGGCGCGGCGGGTACTTCGACACGGCCGGAACACTGCGCGACATGGTCCCCAACCACGTGATGCAATTGCTTAGCTTAACCGCGATGGAGTCGCCGGTATCCTTTCAGGCGGACGCGGTACGTAATGAGCAGGCTAAAGTTCTGCACGCGATTCAACCCCTGAGCTCGGACGACGTTCTGCGCTGCAGCGTGCGCGGCCAATACGGCGCAGGATTGTTGAGTGAGGAAAAGGTGTCTGCGTATCGGGCGGAACCAGGAGTCTCTCCCGAATCGCGTACCGAGACCTTCGTAGCTTTGAAGATCAACATCGACAATTGGCGCTGGGCGGGAGTGCCATTCTATTTTCGGACGGGGAAGCGTCTGGCTCAGCGCCACACGGAGATAGCCATTCAGTTCAAACGCATGCCCTTTGAACTGTTTCGCAACGCTCCATTTCACAAGTTGCACACGAACACGCTGGTTATCCAGATTCAGCCGGTGGAAGGAATTTCGCTGAGCTTTGGTGCGAAGATTCCAGGGCCCCTGCTGCGGGTAGGATCAGTGGACATGAGTTTTGAATATTCCAAGTATTTCGGAGCCGACGCTTATACCGGCTACGAGGTTTTGCTTTATGACTGCATGATCGGAGACGCGACTCTTTTCCAGCGCGCCGATATGGTCGAAGGTGGATGGAAGTTAGTGGATCCGGTGCTCGACGTGTGGAAAGCGCTGCCTCCGCGCAAATTTCCGAATTATGCATCCGGCAGCTGGGGACCCGCAGAGGCCGATCAACTGCTCGCGCTCGATGGTCGCCAGTGGAGGAGAATTGAGCCATGATTCTTGTTGAACAATGATTCTTGCGGGTGAAATTGGCGCGACGCGCACTCGGCTAGCCGCTTTCGAAACCGAAGGCAGCCGGCTGCAATGCGTGGTCGAAAAAAACTACGTGAGCCAGCAGCGCGACGGCCTGTCAGGCATTCTTGCTGACTTCATAAAAACTGAAGGCATACCCGTTCACAGCGCATGCCTCGGCGTGGCTGGCCCGGTGCGCGCCGGGCGAAGCAAGATTTCCAATCTGCCTTGGGTCATCGACGCGCGCGAAGTGGCCAAGCAACTCAGACTGGATTCAGTTGGACTGCTCAACGATCTGGAAGCTTTCGCATACGGAATCGATGGCCTCGAATCAAAAGATTTCATCACCTTGAGCGAGGGCACGGAAGAGGCTGAAGGCAACCGGGCCGTAATCTCGGCCAAAACTGGACT
Source organism: Candidatus Acidiferrales bacterium (assembly GCA_035603655.1). Lineage (GTDB taxonomy): Bacteria > Acidobacteriota > Terriglobia > Terriglobales > Acidobacteriaceae > Sulfotelmatobacter. The sequence goes on from DATNKA010000754.1 coordinate 3,754, forward strand.
GGGGATGGCAGGGCTGTACTGGGATGGCTTCCGGCACCATCCTTTTGCCTGCGAAGGCGGCCACGCCGACTTCGCGCCCAGAAACGATTTGCAGATGGAGTTGCTGGCCTACCTGCAGAAGAAATATGGTCGCATCAGCTGTGAGCGAATTCTCTCCGGACCCGGCATCAAGAATATTTACGACTTTCTGCGCGATGCACAAAAGGCCGAGGAGCCAGAATGGTTGCGGACACAGATGAGCGCCGCGCCTGACCCTCCAGCCCTGATCTCGCAAATGGCGTTGCAGGGCAAGGCCGCGATCTGCGATCAGGCGCTGTCGATCTTCGTCAGCGTGTTCGGTGCGGAGACCGGGAACTGCGCGCTGAATTTCATGTCCACGGGCGGGATTTTCATCGGAGGCAGCATTGCAGCCAAGATCGTGCCCAAAATGAAGGATCCCGTGTTCCTGGAATCCTTTCTGGATAAAGGGCGTATGGAAACAATTCTGAAAGACATGCCGGTCAAGATCGTGGTGAATGACAACTCCGGCATGATCGGGGCAGCGCGCTACACGCTCGTCCAGAAAGCGTTTCGCACATCAAGCCGGGCTGCGGACTGAAAAAGTTCCTCCGCTTGATGCCGCATTCTTATTCTCAGTAGAGGCAAGGACTGGCGCAACGGAATGGATTCGAACCCTCGGTACAGGTCTGAATGGCCCAAGAGACGTTTGCGCACCTTGCAGGGCCGCAATCTTTTACCCGGAGACGGAGGGCCAGGTCGGGTTGCGGCACGGTCGCGAATCGGTGCGGTTTCCAGTCCAAACTAAATCCAGCTGGAGCAGAGAAGAGCTCGTACAAGAGTCCTGAGAGCGGGACGCTTCCTTATTCTCTTTCCGTGTATCGACTAATTCAGTTTACCTCCCAGGTCTTGCCGCCCCCACAGTGAAAACGCCTGTTTCCAGAGTGGCGAAATCATTCTCCGTGCTTAGCTTCGGTCCGTTCCGCGTTTGCTCGAAAGGCTAGGTCGGAAGAGCTTCTGTAAGGTTCGTGGCGAGGCCTGGCTGAAATTCTCCCCGCGGATACCACAGAACCTGCACTGATCGGCTTAGCCCGCGCTATGAAGCATTTCCCGTCAAAGCAGTTACGTAAGTTATCTCCCAAATTGTGAAACAACCGCGTACATTCCTGGCGTGGGCTATGGGTCTTCTTAGACGCGGAGTTTTCGAGCGTCGCAAAATCACTCTGGCAATTCCAACCCTCACAACTATCAAATGGAGAAGAGACTTGACGAATCGTGTTGCGTCGTTGGCGGTTTTTGTCCTGATCGGTATCCTGCACAGCTTTGGCTCATCCAACCTGCATAGTGTCAGTTCGCAAAATCAGTTTAATTTTCAAGCAAAAGGTCGCCGAGCAGAAATGGGACGCAAGCTCAGCGCGCTCCAACATCCCGAACTCAAGCTGCAGCAGGGTCGCCAGATGGGACCTCTCACTCCGTCAAATCAAAAACCGGCGGGAAATTCCGCGAGTCCCCGTCGCTCACGCTCGAACACAGCCAATCCTCCAGTCGGCAAGATCGGTTTGGTCTCCGCGGTGCAGATTCCCGCAGGAGGCGAACTGAGTGGTTCAGGTTCAGCCTTACCGGGTGATTTCAATGGCGATGGCAAGAAAGACGTCGTCACCATGATCCAAAGTTACGTCAGCAGCACGTGGACCTACTCCATTTCGGTGGTTCTTAGCAATGGTGACGGAACATTTCAAGCCCCCGTCCTCACACCCGTCCCGGGAAACGATTACGGCGCTCAGATCGTGGTGGGCGATGTGAACGGCGATAAAAAGGACGACATCATCGTCGCCCATCAGAATGGCGATCCTGGTTATACTTCCTCCAGCTTCGATGTGCTGATCAGCAACGGTGACGGCACGTTCACCCTAGGAAACAATTACTCCATCACATCGAATGACCTGGCGGGCGGTACGATGGCTGATGTAAACGGCGACGGCAAACTGGACGCGGTTGTCGTCGATCAGGCTTCCCCGGGTAACGTGTGGACCCTGCTGGGCAATGGCGATGGCACTTTTCAGACGCCAACCTCCGTGGCACTGAACGGAGGCGCAGGCTATGTCGTGGCCTTTGCCGACTTCAATGGTGACGGTCTGCTCGACCTCGCAGACGCCGACTACAACACCGGACAGTTGACTGTTTACCTGGCGACCTCGGCTACGACCTACGCAAATTCTGTTTCCTACGCCACGCAGGGTCCGGGTCCGGTTTACTACCCATGCAGCCTAACCGCAGGCGATCTCACCGGTGACAGCAAACCAGAAATCGTAAGTGCCAATTGCTCGAGCGACAACCTTTCCGTCTACGTGAACAATGGTGACGGCAGCTTTCAAAACGCAAAATATTACAACCCCGCCCTGAACGCAGCGGGAGGCACGGTCGCTGACGTGTACCCGGAAGCGGTCACGATCGCTGACGTGAACGGCGACGGCAAGGCCGACGTTATCAGTTCCAATGATGACAGCGGCGACGTAACGATCCTGCTGGGCAATGGCGACGGCACGCTGCAGCAACCGACCGTCGGCTACGCCACTGGTGGATACCCCTACACTCCCGCAATCGTCGCGGACTTCAATGGGGATGGTTTTGCGGACCTCCTGGTGCCTAATGCCTTTAATCTCGTATATCTGAAAGGGTATGGCGACGGCACCTTCCGGTCCGCGCTTAACTACTACTCCCCCATCACCGATAACAACTACGCTTACAGCCTGGGCATCGCCACCGGCGATTTCAATGGCGATGGCATTCCTGACTTTGTCATTGGCAATTGCTGCGACAGCACCGTTGGCGTGACGGTGTTCCTTTCCCGGCGTGATGGCAGTATGCAGGCGGGAGTGAACTACGGAAGCGGCGGAAATCTCTACTACGTCGCCGTGGCTGACTTTAACGGGGATGGCAAGCTGGACATTGCTGCTGCCGACGAGAGCAACGGTGTTGTGCAAATTTTCAACGGAGTTGGCGACGGAACCTTCTCCGTGGGCTCGACATTCGCCACCGACACATCGAACACTCAGTCTGATGGCTTGGTGGCCGGTGACTTCAATCATGACGGACATCCCGACCTGGCGGTCCAGAACTACACCGGTCAAAATGTCGGCGTGCTCATCAACGACGGAACCGGCAACTTCCTGGCTCCAGTCAATTACGCTCTGTCAGCGCCCTATTCCTACCAGGGAATAGCCACCGCGGACTTGAACGGCGACGGCAATTTGGACCTTGTTGTTCCGCTGAACAACCAACCGGCGATTGCGATTCTGCTGGGCAACGCTAATGGTACTTTCCAGGCTGAGACAGACCTAACGGTGGGCAACCAGCCGCGGTCGGTCGCGATTGCCGACCTGAACGGGGACGGGAAGCTGGACTTGGCGACGACGATCGATCAAGTGGGGGGCCAAGGTCAGGGTATTGAG
>DATNKA010000755.1:0-7263 GCA_035603655.1 Candidatus Acidiferrales bacterium
CCCAGGCCATCCCCGCCATCGTCAGCATGGTCTTGCGCAGATCATGCCGCATCGCCGCAAACGCCTGACTCAGCAAATCCCGATGCATAAAGTCTCAGTTGTAGCTACCCGCTCCTGGCTCCAAGCCAAACCTGGATAAGGCTTAATGCCAACTCCAGGCGTTGAAATATGCTTGATAGCCACGACGAGTGCTTGGCTAGAAGCCAGCCCGCTAGGAACTAGAAGGTACACCTATTCCTTCCGCAGCGCCTCGACCGGTTGCAGCAAAGCCGCCCGACGCGCCGGATAGAGTCCCGCCACCACTCCCGCCAGGCCCAGCGACACTACCGCCAATACCGCTGTTCGTGCCACCAGCTTCGGCGGATCAAATCCGTCGCCCAGAGACACTCCCGACAGCGCCGCCATCGTTCCCGCTGCCGCAGCGATTCCAACGATGCCGCTGAGCAATGTCAGAAACGCGCCCTCCACGAAAAACTGAAACATAATACTCGTGTTCGTCGCCCCCAACGCCTTCCGCAGGCCAATCTCCTGTGTGCGGTCCGCCACCGCAACCAGCATGATGTTGATGATCCCGATCGCCCCCAGTCCCAGCGTCACCAAGCCCACACTCCCTAAGAAGGTATTCATGGCGTCGAAAATCTTTCCCACCTGGTCCACCGTCTTCACCGTATCCCACTCGTCGAATGAATCTGGATTGTTCGGGTCGAACCCATGATTTCGCGCTATGACTCTATGCACTTCCAGCTGTGCCAACTCGTGATCGGCCCGCGTTTTCGGCTGATAATTGATAAACGAGATGACGTCCGGCGCTTCCCCAACATTGATTGGACGAAAATATTCCCGCATCGTGCTGAACGGCACAAAGCTTCGCAGGTTGAAGGTGTTATTGTCGCCATGCCCGATGCGTTGCAGCGTCCCAATCACCTCAAACTGAACTCCGTTGAGCAGGATGGTGCTCCCTACCGCCGGACGCCCCGTAAACAGCGTTCTTTGTACTTCATCTCCCAGAACGATTACGGCTCTCTTCTGAACCACATCCATCGCGTTCAGCCAGCGTCCTTCCTTCATCGGAAGGTATCGGATCTGGTTGAACATCGCGGACACTCCTAGGATCGTCCCGCTCGCCTGAAAGAAATCGCTCACCGCGCGAATGTCATTCCGCGAGATCACCGGGGCCACCGCACCCACGCTGCGACACTCGCGCGAAATGTCCTGATAATCGCGGTCGGTCAAGTAATACTGCCGCAGCGCAGTAAAACTTCCCAGCATCGCCGGAGCCCGCCCCGACCAAATGAACATGACGTTCTCACCCAGCGTATCGAACTGCTTCTTGTTTCCCGAGCGAAATCCCTCCCCCAGTCCGACCAACAGCAGCAGCGAAAATACTCCCCAGGCGATCCCGAACATGGTCAAGAACGACCGAAGCTTGTGTCCCCACAGCGTCCGCAAGGTCTGCCCGAAGATATCAAAAAGAAGCCGCACGTCTGTATTATACGGACCGCGCTTTGATGCCTTGCCTGCCCCTCGGCCCCGTACCCACTGGGTTTGCGTTTTTGTCTTCCTTTCCTCCGTAAAACTCGGCTATTCTCTACCGGGATGACGACGCTACCTCTTTCCGAGCTTCTCGGCGCCACCGTTTTTGATCGGTCAGGCGCGGCGACAGGCCGGGTGCGTGAAGTCACGCTCGCTCCACAGGAAGACCGTACTCGCATCGCTTCGCTGATTGTCAAAACCAAATCCGGCAATCGCGTTCTTCCATTTGCCGCCATCGCCTCCATCGACGCCAACATTCACACATCTACCAATCCAAGCGACTGGCCCGTCGCCAACGGCGCCGAAGGATTATTCCTGCTCGAACGCGATCTACTCGACCAGCAAGTCATCGATGTTCACGGACGCAAAGTCGTCCGCGTGAATGACGTCGAACTCCAGATCGATTCCGTCACCGAGTCTGGACACTCTCATACCACGCTGCGCGTCACCTCCGTCGATATCGGCGCCCGGGGCGCTGTTCGCCGCCTTCTACGCGGGCTCGCACCACGCGCTGCGCTCAACGTGTTATTGCAAAAGATTCCCCTCCGCGCCATCCCCTGGACTTTCGTTGACCTCATCGAAACCGATCCGGCGCGCCGCATTAAACTGAAAATTTCGCACGAAGGCCTCGCAACGCTTCATCCCGCCGACATCGCCGACATTGTCGAAGATCTCGCTCCCGACGAGCGCGAGGCTGTCTTCCGCACTCTCGACGAAGACGTCGCCGCGGAAACCCTCGAAGAGGTCGACCCCAAGGTTCAGCGATCCATCGTGGAATCTCTCGACTCTGAGCGCGCCGCCGACATCGTCGAGGAAATGGATCCCGACGCCGCGGCTGACCTTCTCGCCGATCTTTCTCAGGATCACACCGAACAAATCCTCGTGCAGATGGAGCCCCAGGCCAGCCAGGAAGTTGTCGAACTTCTCGAACACCGCGAAGAAACCGCTGCTGGACGCATGACCACGGAGTTCCTCGCGCTCCCTGTCTCCGCCACCGTGGAGAACGCCATCGGCGTCCTGCGCGAATTCGAGGGCGGTGTCGAAACCGTCGGCACCATCTATCTGGTCGACTCTCATGGCACCCTCGCCGGCGCCGTCCCACTCGCAAAACTCGTACTCGCGCAGCAAGATACTCCGCTGCTCTCCCTCATTTCCGAGCCGCTCCTCTCCACCCACGAAGCTACCAGCGATAACGAAGTCGCCGAACTTTTCGACAAATACAACCTCGTCACCCTCCCCGTCATTAACGAACACAGCAAGCTCGTCGGCGTAATCACCGCTGATGACGTAATCACCATGCTCCGCTCCAAACTCTGATTTACACCGCCTTCCCCCGTGCCCTCTGTGTTTAAGCCTCTGACTTTGACCTCGCGCAAATCGGCGCAAGGTCGCGTCCCTCGGTATAATCATCAGTTCCCTGGAGACCCACTTGCCTTTCGATGACCTCCGCCAATGGATCGCGGCCCTCGACCGCGCCGGCGAGCTAAAGCGCATCCAAACAGAAGTTGACCCCATCCTGGAGATCGCAGAAATAACCGACCGCGTCAGCAAAGGCGCAAGCACTACCACAGGCCTTGTGGGAACAGCCGCCTCGGCTGTCCCGGCACGCGAAGCGAGGCGGAACTCTGCACAAAAGCCCGGTGGCCCCGCCCTCCTTTTCCAGAACATCAAAGGCCACCCCGGCTTTCAACTCCTCATCAACCAATTCGGCTCCGAAGCCCGGATGAAGTTCGCTCTGGGCGTGAACTCCTTCGACGAATTCGCCGACCGCATAGGCGTCTTTATGGATCTCAAATCTCCGCAGGGTTTCCTCGACAAACTCAAAATGCTTCCGCTGCTTACCGAAGCCGGGAAGTTTTTCCCCAAGACCGTTGCTACCGGTCCCTGCAAAGAGGTTATCAAGCGAGACAACTTCTCCCTGCTCGACTTTCCCATTCTTCAATGCTGGCCGCAAGACGCTGGACGCTTCATCACTCTCCCTTGCGTCGTCACCCGCGACCCGAAATCCGGCAAACGAAATGTCGGGATGTATCGCCTCCAGGTCTACGACGCCACCACCACCGGCGCGCACTGGCAAAGACAGAAGGTCGCCGCGGAACACGCCCGTCAACGTATGCGCTCCGCCGCCCGGGACCATGTGGGAACGGGCAGTACTGCCCGTTCCGGGCACGAAGCGAGCGCCGCCGTTGACCTCATGGCCCGGACCGCGGGCGGCCAAATCTTCTCCCAAGGCTTTCAACCCTCCGGCCGCATGGAAGTCGCCGTCGCCATCGGCACCGATCCCGCCGTTACCTTCTCAGCCATTGTCCCTGCTCCCCCAGACATCGAAGAATATCTAATCGCCGGATTCCTTCGCGCCGCTCCAGTCGAACTCGTCAAATGCGAGACCGTCAATCTGGAAGTTCCGGCGACCAGCGAAATCGTCCTCGAAGGCTACGTCAACCTCGACGAACTCCGCTCCGAAGGTCCCTTCGGCGACCACACCGGCTTCTACTCCCTCGAAGATCTCTACCCTGTCTTCCACGTCACCTGCATCACACATCGCAAAGATCCCATCTATTCGACCACCATCGTAGGCAAACCGCCTATGGAGGACGCCTATATGGGCAAAGCCGTCGAGCGAGTTTTCCTCCCGCTGATGCGCCTCACCATTCCAGAATTGGTTGACATCAATCTTCCCATCGAAGGCGTCTTCCACAACCTGATGATCGTCTCCATTCGCAAGTCCTATCCCGGCCAGGCCCGCAAGGTGATGAACGCCATCTGGTCGCTCGGCCAAGCGATGTTTACCAAGGTCATCATCGTGGTCGACGAAGACGTCGATGTGCAGGACCTCGCCGACGTCACGCTAAAAGTTCTCAATCACATCGACCCCGAGCGCGATATCCAATTCACACTCGGCCCCATTGACTCCCTCGACCACGCCTCCCGCCTCGCCAACTACGGCTCGAAGATGGGCATCGACGCCACTCGCAAGTGGCCCACCGAAGGCTTCATTCGCCCCTGGCCGGATGAGATTGTGATGGACGCGAAGACTAAGGCGTTAGTTGATAGCAAGTGGAAAGCGTTGGCGAAAGAGCTCGGGATTGACTAGCTCGTCTGGGACGGACGCTCTTGTCCGAGCCTTGAATTGAGGACTCCACCACCCGTACCAGGTGCGGGACCAGGTCATCGAGGTTGCGTGGGGCAGTTGTGATAGCAGCGATGAAAAGGGGGCCAGCCCGGGGGGCTGGCCGATGGGCAGGGCCCCTAGCAACTGAATTATCTTCCTGAGTGACCCCGAGTGACCGGCATAACTGGCCAATCATGATGGCCGCACGGACGTAACTCAAACGGATGAAAAAATCTGTACAGCACCGGCTACAAAAAGACAGGCTTTGGCCCGGTTACAACAATTACTTCTAGGTAGTCCTAGAAGCAGCCCTTCGTCATCGATATTTTTTATCAGTTATCGAGCTGTCATACACCTGAACAGATCCACCGACATCGCGAAAAAGCATGCGGGATACCTTGCCCTTCGGACCTTTCGCAAACGTGATTAGACCGGAATTTCCCCGAATCACGAAGGAATGACTACAACGGTGGAGGCAATCATTTGCCAGCCGGATCCGGTGCGCTGGTAAACCACTGTTCGTCGAATGTGCTGGTGGGTAACTGCGTGGGTATCCGGAGGGCGGCGACCACTGGATTGAAACCGAATTATGGTCGGGAGAGATCCAGCAACACCAGATTTGAGCGCTCCTGCACTCGCTCGATGACCACTTCACGACCATCCGGCGAGATATCGAAATCGCGAATATCGAATTCGGGAGCGAGGTGGGTTAACTGCCGCTCGGCTCCAGTCTCCAGATCGACGAGCCAGAGGTCCTTATGTTGAATTTCTCCTCGCAGCACCACGAGAGCCCTTCCCCCAGGAAGGAAGACCAGATGTCGGGCCCCCCGAGTCAGAGTCAGGGCCGGCAATGGGTGCGGTGCGGCCTCGGCCGTGACTGCTTTCACAGAAAATGTGGTGCCGATGTCGGGTCCGGAGTAGACGACAATGCTCCCATCGGGCGCCCACGCCGGATCAACCGAATACTCCCTGACGAAGGGACTAGGGGGGCCACCGTTTATCGGCACGCGGAACAGGTGTGGGACGCCGTGATCAATGGCCGCCGAGATGATCGATCGGCCATCAGGTGCCCATGCGAGCGCGCCCTGCAGATCGAGCGAATCCGCTACCACCTGCGCGTTCATGCCGTCCACCTGCATCGAATACAAGAGTGTTTGCCCCTGTTGCCGGACCGAGAACGCAACATACCGTCCATCGGGTGAGATTGCCGGGCCGCCCAGGACGCGCACTCCTTCGCCGCGCCACAACTCTGTGCAGGTCCCATTGGCCAGTTTCCAAATGCTCTCGCCAGTGCCCGCCTCAGAAACATAGAGAAGATAATCTCGACCCAGTCGTGGAGAAGACCCAGTGCTCGTCGTCAGCGGGATCCGATTGGCCTCCGATACCTCTGCAAGTGGATCAGGGATTCGCAAGAGCCAGAGTGTTCCATTGGCAGTTGCGCGCGTAACCACCAGCCGTCGACCATCAGCGCTGGCCGCCAGCGACGTGTAACGGTCAAGGCCAGTGGTCAGCCGGTGAGGAATGCGGCGCTCGACGTCCATGCTAAACAGCCATGGTCCCGAACCATCGGGATCGCTGGCGAGGTACATAAGGGTGCGCCGGTCCAACATGACCGGATAACTTACTTGCCCATTGTGCGACGTGATCCGTTCGGGAGTTCCACCGGCCGGACGAATGCGCCAGACATCCAATTTGTCTGGCAGAGAGCCTTCAACGAAGTAGAGGAACGCCGTGTCGGGCGCCCAAAGCGGAAAGTGGCTATGGGTCCCCGCAGGCGAAGTGAAGATGGGCCGGCGCTCCGGTCGCAAGTTGCCGTCTGACACGAACAACGGGTCTCCGGGGCCGGGTGTGTGGTACGCGAGTCGTGAACCGTCGTGCGTCCAGTCAAATTCCACCACCCCTTCCAGGTAAGGCCTCGGCTCGCCACCCAGGGTAGGCACCGCCCATACGCTGATGTCGCCGCCGTTCGCCCCGCCCAGCCTGCGAACCCAGAACGTCACCAGGGATCCATCAGGCGAAAACCCCAACGTTCGGATCGACGGATTAGCTAGCCCGGGAACCTTCCCATGGGTCAGATTGTGGAACTCACCCGATCCGACCTGTGTGACCCAGACGTCTGTGTATCCGTCTCGGTCCGACAGAAACGCCACGAAATGGCCGTCACGGGACACCGCAGCGGCCTGCTCCAATCCGTCGAAGTTCGTGACCGTCTGAAATCGTGCATCCGCGATAGGGTTTCGCCAGAAGCGCTCTGTCCACCGCAGCCAGAGGATCGCAGCAATCGCCACAACACCCGCCACCGCCAGCGGCAAAACAAATCTCCATCTCCGAAGCAAGGGCGCCGGCCGGCGCGCTTGTTCGGGAGGATCCAGCAACGGAGCGTTGTCCTCGCTGTCCTGCCCTGATCGAAGATTCCTGCTGCGCATCCAGGCATCGAGATCTGCCCGGGACGCGTACACCGAGCCGATCCTGTCATGCAGGTGACGGTGCACAGGCATCTTCTCCCGCTTCTCCCAGCGCTGGACCGTCGTCACGTCTCGTTTGAGGTAAACCGCGATCGCCTTCCACGAATCCAGCCGGTCTTCAAGGGGTCTCTCGGATGGCGGTGTACCAAGGGA
>DATNKA010000756.1:0-5776 GCA_035603655.1 Candidatus Acidiferrales bacterium
GATTGATCGGATTCGCGGCGGAGAGGAAATTCCGCTCAGCGAGTTCACGGCGGGCGAGGATGAAATTACTCGCCAGGTGATCGAATACGGTGGCCTTTTTCCATTCAACGTAGCCCGCATGCAGAAGAAGGTGTTCCTGCCGCCGATCAAAAGTGAGATGAAATTGGAAATGAACGGAAATGTTCGCAGATACACGAGGCCGCCCATGACCGTGGCGGAAAAAATCTTTGCGGGACACATGGTGAACGAAAAGGGAGGAATTGGCGTCGCGAGCGTAAAGCCGGGGGACACCGGATTCGCACAAGCCGACTTGCGCTTCAGCCATGAGTACGTGACGCCGATGGCTGCCATTTTTTTCGAACGCTACGTCGGCAAAGACGCCAGGGTGAACGATGCCTCAAGCATTATCTTTTTCCGTGACCATCTGACCTTTCTCGATGAGGTAATTTCGGAAGAGAAAAAAAAGCTCGGATTGCTCGATCTTGCGACCCAGCTCAAACTGAAACAGCAGGACTTCGCCGTTAAGCAGGGAATCAAGCTCCATGGGGAGTTGAAAGACCGCAAGGGTTCGGAAGGCATCTGCCACTCGATCGTGCTTGAGAGCTACGCGCTGCCCGGACAACTTAACATAGGCTCGGACTCGCATACTCCTCATGTCGGCGCAATTGGCTGCGTCGCTTTTGGCATTGGAACCACTGACGTGTTCAACAGCTGGATCACGAAAGATGTCCGCGTCAAGGTGCCGGAGTCGGTGAGGATCGTAATTCGAGGCCAGCGCCATGCGAACGCCACGGCGAAGGATTTCATTCTAAAAATTCTGAGCCTCGATTATGTGCGCAGCGGCAAAGCACTCGCCAAAGTGATGGAGTATGCGGGCGAAGCCATTGAAGAGCTCAGCGTTGACGAGCGCGCTACCATGACCAACATGGCGGCCGAGATCGGTGGATTCACCGGCATCGTCGCGCCCGACAAGAAAGCGGTTGATTTCCTGGTCGAGCGACGCGGTATGGATCGCGCAAAAGCCCAGGCTATGATCGAGGGCTTGTTCAGCGATCCTGATGCCAGCTACGCGCATGTGATCGAGCTCGATGCCTCCGAGATTCGACCGATGGTTGCGACCCCGGGCGATCCAGGCAACGGGAAGTATGTGCGCGAGCTCAACACGCCTGTGCCGATCGAAATTGCCTATGGAGGAACCTGCACCGCTGGCAAGAACGAAGACATGGATATGTACGCCGCTGTGTTGGCCGATGCGCTGAAGCAGGGCAAGCGCGTGGCTGACTCGGTGAAGTTCTACATTCAGTTTGGATCGCAGGAAACGCGCGAGTACTGCATTCGCAAAGGCTACCTGGACGTGTTTCAGAAGGCCGGCGCGCACGTGATCGAGCCGAGTTGCGGAGCCTGCATCAACGCCGGACCCGGAGTCTCGACTCGTCCGGATCAAGTGGTGATCAGCGCGCAGAACCGCAATTTCCCCGGTCGCAGCGGTCCAGGACAGATGTACTTGGCCTCGCCTCTGACGGTTGCGGCGAGCGCGGTAGCAGGCTACATCGTGGAGTACGAGCCGAGCGAAGTATTGCTCGAAGCCTAGACGCCCGATGGTCTGTAAGTGGTTGAATTCAGGCGGGGTGGCCGAAATAAGCCACTGTGGAACCTGCAACTTTTCCGTGAGTGGTGAGTTCAAATAGATAGGTGCTTCTGGAGAAAGATCAGGAGACCTGATCCGGCAGTTCGGGGTTGCGAGGGCGGATCTGAGACAAGGGGGATTCACCATGCGGTACATAAAATATTTGGCTCTGGTAAGTGTTCTGATGGTTCCACTGGCCTACTCACAAGCGCAGGTGAGTGTGGGGGTGGGGATTGGGCCGGGCTATGTGGGCGGTCCGCCGGTGTGCGAGTATGGCTACTATGGCTATGCGCCCTACGCATGTGCGCCTTACGGCTACTATGGGCCTGATTGGTTCGCTGGCGGAGTGTTTATCGGCGCCGGTCCCTGGTATGGCTGGGGACATGGTTGGGGCGGCGGTTGGGGCCACGGTTTTTACGGGCGTGGCGGCTGGGGCTACGGTCGCGGTTGGGGCGGTAGAGGCTACTATGGCCGCGCGGGCTACGGTGGGCGAGGCTACGGCGGTGGATTTCGTGGTAACGGGTTTCACGGTGGCAATGGCTTCCACGGAAGCGCAGGCGGAGGTTTCCACGGTGGGAGCGGCGGCGGCTTCCATGGCGGAGGTGGCGGTGGCGGTTTCCACGGGGGCGGCGGGGGGCACGGTGGCGGACACCGGTAATCTGTGGAGACGCTGATTCAGTAAACCAAGAACGGCTGGCAGCCAAGGCTGCTGGCCGTTTTCGCTTTTGCGGAGCATCCCGATTTCTTGCTAGAATGAGCGTTCTCGCAGGGACGACCATAGTAAAATACTGGCATGCAGTTTAGGAGATCGACCTCGTTATGACTTACGTAATCGCAGAACCTTGCATCAACACCAAAGACACTGCGTGCGTGGATGCGTGTCCGGTGGATTGCATTCATCCCAAGAAAGATGATCCCAAGTACGCCACAGAGCAATTGCTCTACATCGATCCGGTGGAGTGCATCGACTGCGGCGCGTGCGTACCGGTTTGCCCGGTCTCGGCCATCTTCGCACTCGATGATCTCCCGGAAAAATGGAACTCGTTTACCGAGCTCAACGCCAAGTATTTCGGACGATAGAGGACTCTCAGCCGCTGCAGCCCGCCGACTAAGGCGCGCGTCCATCGGGGATGCGCGCCATTTCCTTTTGCATCGTTGGTTTCCTGGTTCAAATGGCGAGGAGTCCGCTTGCCGGAAACGGTTCGTCACGACTTGTTGATGGTGAAGTTTCCGTTGCCGCTGCACCCGGGGGTGCCGCTCAGAGTCCACATGCCAGTGATGGTATTACCGTTCACCGCCCCCTGCAGAGCAAGCTGGTTGTTCGTGCCGGTGGAAGATGTGGTGGAAATGTTCATCCCAAATGTTCCAGTAACGCTGCCGTTGAAAGTGCCGCTCAAACCAAACGAGCCGGTCTGCGTGTTTGGTCCTGAGAAGCAAGAGCCGCTCGTGGTGAACTTGAAGTTGGTGATGCTAATTGACCCGCCATTCTGTTGAGTAAAGCTGGTAGTGAAATTAAAGGCTGGCGAACCGTCCGGATTGGTGAGATTTGCAGTCCAAGTCCCATTGATGTTGCCGGAATTCGAATTGCTGCCGCATCCCGTCGTAAAGAATCCCAGCAGTAAAAGAATGGTCAGTCCAAATGACTTATGCATAGAGCCTCCTCCTGGCCCGCAATCCTATGCAGTAATGGAGGCCAAAAGTCCCTCTGCTGTTGCTTCGGATGAAACTGTAGAGGGGGTGATGGCAAGAAGCCCCTACGCAAATTTTCGTGACTTAACAGGGAAGTTTTGAGAAGCCGTATCTAATGCTTGGGGACGAGCGCGATCTCAAAGATGTTCGGCCACAGCTTGCCGGTGACAAAAAGTCGCTTTCGCTCTGAATCGTACGCAATTCCATTCAAGACGGCGCCCGATTCCAAGCGGTAGATCGGGCTCAGGAGGCCTGTAAGATCAATCCATCCGAGCACTTCACCGTTTTGTGGGGAGATCCGGGCAATTCGGTCCGTCTGCCAGACGTTGGCGAAAATCTCTCCTTCCACGACCTCCAGTTCATTCAATTCTTTTACAGGATGAGTCCCGTCGCGGACTGTAAAACGTCGCTTTTCCGTCAGCGTGCCGGGATCGAGAACCCGGATTTCAGAGGTTCCATCGCTCATAAAGATCTCGCGGCCATGGCTGGCCAAACCCCATCCTTCTCCGGAGTAAGCAAACCGGCGCAGCAAATGGAAGTCGCTCAATCTATACACAAATCCTATTTGCCCCTGCCATGTCAGCTGCACCACTGCATCCTTCAGCAGGGTAATTCCTTCACCAAAAAACTCTGGTGCAAGGTCTATGCGCTGAACGACCTCCCCAGTTTCCAGACGCACCTTGCGGAGAGAGGAACGACCCTGCAGGCCAGTGCCTTCGTATAAAAATCCGTCACGGTAGGCGAGACCCTGAGTAAAGGCATTCGAGTCATGAGGGAAACTTCGAACGACCTTGAAGGTGTATTCCGGCGGCCTCGAAGAGTGAATTCGGGGCGCAGACTGGCCCAGAAGTAATTCGGCGAATGCGATTAGGAGTCCAATCGCAACTCGTCGAGTCATCCCTCCAGCCATGATTCCTATTGTCGCATTCACTGCGGGGAGGTGATGGGTGCGCACCTCAGCCGGGGATGGCTATTCCGAGAGCCTCTGAAATCCCGGAAATGCGCTCAATACAGGACAGCAGGTCTGTGCCCAAACGGCTTTTGTCCACACATCCGTTCGCCCCTGCTTGAATTGCTCCGGGTAATAATGGAATGGGGTCATATTGGCTCATAAGTAGAATTTTTGTATCAGCGATCTCCTGGCGAAGCAGACGCGCTGCCTCCAAACCATTCAAGCCCGGCATGCTGATGTCTAAAAGGATGAGGTCGGGCAGCAGCTCCCGGGCCTTCCGAATTGCCTCCATCCCATCTCTGGCTTCGCCGCAGACGTTCCAATTCTTCTTGGACGCCAAAATGTTAAATACCCCGCGCCGGATCCGTTCATTATCGTCAACAATAAGAATTCGCATGACGATCGCCGATGTTCCTCAGCGCACTCCTCCCACGCGAAACGTGACTAACTCTGTTTCGCCCGCACACCTGCCGAAATCTTCGACAATCCTATTCGAATTTTAGTTAGTCCTTACAGTGGAGAAGGCTCACTAACGATTACCGCGAACGAATGATAGCCAGCAGCACACCACAGTCATATAGGGTAGTTCCTGTAGACTCCTTATTTGCTTTCGCGGTCTCGTACTTCATAATGAAAAAAGAAAAGCCAGCCCGAAGGCTGGCCTTGCGTACGGATAACCTCTCGCAATTTACTTCTGCATGCTGTCCTTTTTCATGTTGTCTCCCGCCATCTTGAGTGACATCACATGCACCTCACCTTTGTCGGCGTTCACGTGTGCCGTTAGTGTGACATGGTGCCCCTCATGCCCCTTCACGGCTTCCGGGTTGTCGATTGTCCAGCTCTTGCTGTCCTTATCGCTGACGAATGTTCTGCCGTCGTCGCTAATCTTTCCCATGACCTTGGCGGCCTTGGCGGATGAGTCAGCTTTCATGGTGTCTGGCTTCATAGTGTCCTGTGCAATCGCGACACTACAAACGATCAGGCTGAATGCGAAACAGAGAGAAACCAGTTTCTTCATGTTGATCTCCTTGATCTAATTCTGGGGAACCATTTGCGAACATTACATCCATCGAACGACCTTGGTCAACCCTGACTAAGTTCCGCTTCCTGGCAACTCTAACCTCAGTAACCGCACGTGGTTGCCCGCACATTTTTCTTGGAGTCTGGTTCGTAGTCCGAATCCCTTCGCGAGTAGCGAGAAGTGATTTCCACAACTAAGCTTCAATCCGGGGGTTTGGATCAAGCCGCGCTTGCTGCGGCTTTTTCTTTTCCGTAATGCCTTGCTGACTGCTGCATTTTCCTGCGCGGTGGTTGTCTATAATGGCCGGGGCGCATCTGCCTTACTATTCGGTAGAAAGTTTCCGAGGAACCGTCCGCTGACTGTATGAATGTTAAATCTGAATTGCTGAAACCGGGATTGGAAGTGGCGAGCCTGAGCGACGTGGGTTGCCAGCGCGAAAACAACGAGGATTCCGTCCTCTACTGGGAGCCGGTCGCTGCAGAACTTG